>PKDP01000155.1 GCA_002862585.1 Flavobacteriales bacterium
TTTTTAATGTTATTTCTTAATTCTATAATATTACTTGTTTTTAAAACGACTCCTTTTTTAAGTGCCATTTTTTTTGATGTTTCATTTTCTATTGCTTTGTTAGCCTCTAGTTTTATTTTCTCATCTTTAAATTTTGATTCGAAATTTTCCTTTCTTTCGGCTAAATATTTTGTCTGTTCATAATAATTTATAACGTTATTTTTAGTCAAAAGAGTATTTAACTTTTGCTCTTCCTCATTTAATTTTACTTTAGCTTTTTCAGATTCATTTAAAAAGAATAAAACAACATTGCTTGATTCTTTTGATTTTATTTTTTTTACTTGATCAATTATAACACCTGTTGCAATTTTTAAAGTATTGTAGGTAATCCCTTGATCATTTGTAAGGTATTCAATTTTTACATAGTCACTCGTTCCCTCTTGACGAGAACTCATTGTTATTAATCTTTCTAATTCAAAATGATTTTTTAAACTCGGGTTTTTAGAATTTAAAATATAATATATTTCATTTTCAAAATTTTTGTAATATAAATCTGATAGGTTTTGAAAAGTTTTATTTTCGTTATTTTTAATAGCAATAGAATCAATTAATTCTTTTCTGGCTGTTGTAGCTGAACGAACTAGTAAAACATTGATATCCTTTTCGTTTATCACATTTGCTAATTGCTCTTGTGCTACTTTTTGAGTGATTACTTTAAAGCCTGCTGCTTCTAGTGTATCTATTCCAGATTGAGAAATTCCGTCGTTTGCAAGTACTTTTGTCATTATCCTTTTCGTTCTAATTCTTTCATTATATCAACTAACACTTGTACACTTTCTAAAGGCATAGCGTTGTACATAGACGCTCTATATCCACCAACAGATCGGTGACCTTTTAATCCATTAATTCCACCTTCAAGGCACATTTTATTGAATTCTGATTCAAGAGAATTATCTGTCAATAAAAAGGTAGCGTTCATTGTAGAACGGTCTTCAAAAGCAGCACTTCCTTCAAAAATAGAACTTGAATCAATGAAGTTATAAAGTAAATCAGCTTTTTGATTGTTTCTTTTTTCTATCCATTCAATTCCGCCATTCTCTTTTAACCATCTTAATGTAAGCATACTTACATAGATTGGGAAAACAGGAGGGGTGTTGAACATACTTTCTTTACTGATATGTGTTCTGTAATCAAGCATAGTAGGAATTTCTCTACCAGTATGTCCTAAAATTTCATCTTTTACAATCACCAGAGTAGTACCTGCTGGCCCAAGATTTTTTTGTGCACCAGCATAAATTAAATCGAAGTCAGAAACATTTATTTTTCTACTGAAAATGTCAGATGACATATCACAAACTACATTCACCTCAGTAGATGGAAAACTCTTCATCTGTGTTCCAAAAATCGTATTGTTTGATGTGCAATGGAAGTAATTAGCATCCGTAGGTATAGAATATCCTTTTGGTATATAGCTGTAGTTTTTAATTTTTGAACTCCCAACTACCTGAGTATCACCAAATAGTTTTGCTTCTTTTATTGCTTTTGATGACCACGCACCAGTATCGAGGTATGCGGCTTTTCCATTTGTCTTCATTAGGTTGTAGGCAACCATTAAAAATTCCATACTTGCTCCACCTTGTAAAAATAAAACAGAGTATTCTGAAGGGACGTTTAGTGTTTCTTTAACTAAACTGATAGCTTCATCCATAACAGCAACAAAATCGGCACTTCTATGTGATATTTCAATTAATGAAAGGTCAAGATTGTTAAAGTTTAGGAGAGAAGATGATGCTTCTTTGAAAACTTGTTGTGGTAAAATGCAAGGACCAGCGCTAAAATTGTGCTTTTTCATATGTAAAATATTGTGAAAACAAAAATGGGGTATTATTATTTATTTTGGAAACAATCCAGAGTCTATTTTTTTGATTTTTGGAACATTGACTTTTTGTGGATTTTCAACATTCTCTTTAAATTTGAATGAGCCGTTAATTAATTCAAATGCATTGATACTTCCATCTGGCACATAAAAGTCATAAAGCCCTTCTAAATCATCGTTTATTGGTATTAAATTAGGGAAAGTGATGTGTTTATTTTTCTCATAATACTTAACTGATACAGCAGCGTCTTCCTTATATTCCAAAATAAAGCGGTGTAAGCGTTGTTTTTTATATCTAAATATGGGCGCTCCGAATACTAGTGATTTTGAAGATATTGACAAAACATCAATAATTTTCTTGTTACTAAATTCATCATTTCCATCCCAACCCAGTAGTAAGTAATAGGTTTTACTTCCTTTTTTAAAGGACGATAGTTGGTAGTATAAAGCCCCAATCCATTGGTTATTAATCAACTTCAGTGAGTTAGCACTTTTTACTTCGCCTAACATAGGTTCAAGATATTTTACTTGATATTTCTTTTTGTTATCAAAATACTGAACTATTGCGTGATACTGATTAACATTATTATCTAATGGAATGTGCCAATTAATGATTCTTAATTTTTTATCATCACTCGTTAAAATTGGAAAGAGAGTTGTTAAAGAATCAAAGGGATACCGCATAGACTTAGGGTCATCAAGGATGAAATCCCAAGTTTCTATAAACGCTTTATGAGCATCCAATTTCAAACTGTCATTTTTGCCATAAACTAACTGTTTGGCAAGAACTTCTAGTTCGCTTTCGTAAGAGGAAAAATCTGTCTTTTGTGCAAATAAATTTACACTAACAAAAGCCAATAAAAAGATGATAAAATAGTGAAATATGGCTTTGTATTTATGCGGCATTTATGAATGTAAAAAGTCTTTTTTAGATAGTAATTCAGATTCAGATTCTACATTATCTTCATCTGCTACACAGCAATCAACAGGACATACAGCAGCACACTGAGGTTCATCATGAAAACCCATACACTCAGTACATTTATCAGTAACTATATAATAAACATCATAATCAACAGGGTCCTGAGAATCATCGGCATTATATTCGCCGCCGCTTTTAGGGGTAACCTTTCCATTTAATGAAGTGCCATCAGAAAAGTGCCACTCCATACCGCCTTCATAAATGGCATTATTAGGACATTCAGGTTCACAAGCTCCACAATTTATGCATTCATCTGTAATTTTAATTGCCATTTTATAAAATCAAAAAGGTTAATAGTTTTATTTTGCAGGTACAAATATACTAAGAAAATGACGATTGAAAATAGAATTTCTGCTTTTGAAAAATTAGGAGACTTTTTAAATGGTTTTACAAGTAGTAATACAGATAATACTCATACATTAGAAAAAGCCATACAACAGATTGTTTATAAAAATGGATGGTTTACCCCAGAAAACATTAGAAGTTCTATATCTGCCATTTCGTATAATTTAAACCGTAAAAACTTATCAGATTGGGTTGCTAAATATTCTATTGATAACTTTCCTAAAAAGAGGGTTTCAATAATTATGGCTGGTAATATTCCTCTTGTAGGTTTTCATGATTTGCTGTGTGTCTTAATTAGTGGTAATAAAGCTATTGTAAAAATGTCATCTAAAGACAATCAATTGCTTTCAATACTCATTGATGAGTTAATTAAGATTGAACCAGAATTTTCTAACCTAATTCAAATATCACCCTCATTAGTTAGAGAGTTTGATGCTGTTATTGCCACAGGAAATAATGACTCATTTAAGCATTTTGATTATTATTTTAAAGATTACTCAAAAATCTTGAGACGCAGTAGAACCTCAGTTGCAGTATTGGATGGGAATGAAAGTTTAGAGGAAAGAAAATCTCTTGCAGCTGATGTCTTTATGTATTTTGGTTTGGGTTGTCGAAATGTGACTAAATTATTTGTTCCAAGAGGTTATAATCTAGATTTACTTTTCGAGGTTTTTTATGATTATAAGGACGTTATTCTTAATAATAAATATGCTAATAATTATGATTATTACAAAGCCATTTATTTAATGGGTAATCAAAAAATTATTGAAAACGGCTTTTTGATTCTTAAAGAAGATAAAAATTTACACTCTCCAGTAGCAGTGTTGAATTATGAGTTTTATGATGATTTAGATGTTTTAAACTCTGAAATAGATAGCATAAATGAGGATATTCAATGTGTAGTCAAAAAGGGAGGGATTCCATTTGGGAGTGCTCAGTTTCCAAAATTAGACGATTATGCTGATGGAGTTGATACCTTATCTTTTCTTGAAAAAATTTAATCTATTCTTTCGTAAGCTCCAATGTCCGGATTGTTATCTCTGCTATTACCTAATAGGTCAAGAGTGATAGAAGTTGACTTGCCAGCATTCAAGGCAGGAGACTCTGCACTTATCGTAAAATCTTGATCTATGGTACTGTTAAAAACGTTTATATCAATATCCGTTTCAATACTATTACTTTCATTAAATGAGCTTAGAGATGAGTCAGGGTGTATTTTCATTATACAGTGGTCGAATAGATAGTTGAAAGCTCCTCCTGAATTATTTTGTAATTCTATTTCATGCACATTACTACCATCAATAATACAATTAGTAAATGTAGCCTCATTTAAATCTCTAATTTGAATAGCTCCATTAATATCTTCGTAATAGTTGTTTATAAGAAGTGAAGGAGTATTTCTGCTACCATAAGAGTAATAATTAGCAAAGGTTGAATGTGTAAAATTGTATTGACCACCTATATTCAATACAAGACTGTATCTGCCACAGTTTTTAATTACATTGTTAAAGCCATTTATATAACTTCCTTGAGCAAACAAACCAATATCACTCATGTTTTCTATAATCGTATTATTTATCTGAAGAGTTGGATTTGACGAGTTTCCAAGAGTATCAACTTTTACACCAACCGTTCCATTTCTTATAATGGCATAGTTAATAAGGTTATTTTTACTGCCTTGACACATCCATATTTGATCCCACTGACCTGGAGCATCGGCGTACCATTGTTCCAAACGGTCTCCCTGAAAAACAACTTCATTATTTAAGCTGCCATTTACGATTAAAGTACCACCATTGTTACTTGTTCCTAGAACAGGGTTTCCAGAAATGATACCTGAGTTTTTGTGAAAATAAATTTGACTTCCTTCTTCAATTGTTAATGTAGCGTTGGGTTCTATAATTACATAGCCATAAATAACATGCGGTAAATCATTTGTCCATGTTGTATTTTCATCTATTGAGTAGTACCTAAAGTTTACAGTATCATTACCCCCGATGAATAAGTTATCCATAGGTGTGTAGAAATTCGCATTTTGTCCGTAAGCGACTAGTTCAATATTTTGGGTATTTCCGTTGGTTGTAAACTCAAGTTTATTAGTAACTAGATAGGGGAGCTGGGAAGAATTCGGATTGATAGTAACTTCAATAAAGACAAACATACTGTCATTAGCAGCTAGTTTTATGTTTTGGCTTTGTTCAATTGGCATTCCATCAACATTGACTCTATATACATTCAGCGGGTCATTGTTTGATAGACTAATGTTATCAATAGTTACAGGGTTAGCATTGTTATTGTAAACCACAAACTTTTTTGTTGCACTTCCAATGGTAGAAAAAACGGTGTCAAATAAGATGGAGTCATTAGAAAAAGAGAGGTTTCCTGGTCCGCTTTCTTGAAAAAAGTCCTTTTTACAAGAGACAATTGAAATTAAAATTCCTAAAAAAAGAATGGTTTTTCTGATATACATAGTGTTGCAAATATAAAACAAACGATGAGGCAACACCAATTAGTATAATATTTAAAATGCTAGTTTGTCAGTTTATTATAAGTGTTTATATTTGCAATCCAAATTATTGAAATAATGAAAAAAGGAATTCACCCAGAAAATTATAGATTAGTTGTTATGCAAGACATTTCAACGGGTCATACTGTATTGACTAAATCTACTGCAAATACAAAAGATACTATCAAGTGGGAAGACGGAAATGAGTATCCATTAATTAAAATGGAAATCTCTTCAGACTCTCACCCGTATTATACTGGTAAAATGAAGCTAGTCGATACTGCTGGTCGTATTGATAAATTCAAAAATAAATACTCTAAGTTTTCTAAGTAAGAAAGAGTACTTATCATATACTACATAAAAAACCCATTCAAATTGAATGGGTTTTTTAATGGGTAATATTTTATTATGGTTGTTATATTACTTTTCGATTTTAATTCTTGGAGCTCCATCTAGTATTTCAGCATTAGCAAACTCAACAAATTTCTTAAAATTAGTATTGAAAGCAATTGCCAATTCATTTGCTTTTATGTCATACTCGTCTTTATTTTCCCATGTGTTTTTTGGGTTTAATAGTTCCGATGGCACATTCTTACACGATGTTGGCATATGTAGTCCAAATACATCATGCTCAACGTAATCAACGTCATTCAAATCGCCGTTTAAAGCAGCTGTAATCATTGAACGAGTATATTTAAGGCTTAATCTTGAGCCTACACCATAAGACCCGCCAGACCATCCAGTATTGACTAACCAAACGTTAACATTGCTTGATTTCATTTTTTCTCCAAATAATTCAGCATATCGAGTAGGATGTAAGGGCAAGAATGGCTCTCCAAAGCAAGCAGAAAAGGTTGTACTTGGCTCAGTTATTCCTTCTTCAGTACCAGCTACTTTAGCTGTATATCCAGAAATAAAGTGATACATCGCTTGTCCAGCTGTTAGTTGTGATATTGGAGGCAGTACGCCAAAAGCGTCACAAGTAAGAAAGAAAATATTTTTTGGTGCGCCAGCAGTTGAAGGAACAGCAATGTTTGAGATGTGATGAATAGGGTAGCTTACTCTTGTGTTTTCAGTAATTGTGCTGTCCTCAAAATCTATTTCATTAGTGCCATCTTTAAAAATAACATTTTCTAATAAAGCACCTTCTTTGATTGCCGCATAAATGTCTGGCTCTTTTTCAGCTGTTAGGTCAATGCATTTTGCATAGCACCCACCTTCAAAATTGAATACACTGTTTTCACTCCAGCCATGTTCATCATCACCAATTAAGTTTCTATTTGGATCGGCTGATAAAGTTGTTTTACCAGTTCCCGACAGTCCAAAAAACACTGCAGTATCACCTGATTTACCCACATTAGCTGAGCAATGCATGGATAAAATACCTTTTTCATGAGGCAAGATGTAGTTAAGAACAGAAAAAATTCCTTTTTTGATTTCGCCAGTGTAGCCAGTACCACCAATCAAAATGTTTTTATCTGTGAAATTAATGATAGCAAAGTTATGTTGTCTGGTGCCATCAACTTCAGCGTCTGCTAAAAACGAGGGTATGTTTATGATAGTCCACTCTGGAGTAAAGGTTTTAAGTTCTTCTTCAGATGGTCTTAAGAACATATTGTAGGCGAATAAATTAGACCAAGGGTATTCGTTTATTACTCGAATATTTAATCTGAAGTTTTCGTCTGCACAAGCATAAACATCTCTTACATAGATGTCTTTATTTTTAATGTAGTTTACAACCTTATTGTAAAGAGATGTATACTTATCTGGACTAAAAGGAATATTGACATCTCCCCACCAAACAGAGTCTGTTGTCAAGTCGTCCTTAACAATAAATCTATCTTTAGGAGAACGTCCAGTAAATTCACCAGTATTTACGGAAATAGTACCAAAACTAGTTGGTTTCGCTTGCTCTAGATCAACAGATAGGGAGGCTAATTTTTCAGGGGAAAGGTTCCAATGAATATCTACATCAGAAATGCCCAATTTATATAACTGTGATTGAATATCGTTATTCATGCATCAAATTGTATACAGGGTTAGGCTGACAAATATTAGAATTAATCACTAGTCCACAAAAAATAAAGTGTTGATTTTTAGTAAAATGTTTTTTGTGATTTACTAGAGAAAAATAATTCAAAAACTAAGAATTATAATGTGTAAATAATACACATTATAAGCTGTATTGACGATTATTTCAATTGAAAATTTTGTTTAATAGACATTGTCTTAAAGAAAACAAGTATCCAAGCGAAAATAAATAGTAATCCTCCAATAGGAGTTACTGGTCCAAGAAAATTCAAATTGACACCAATGAGGTCTTGAATACTTAAAAAGTATATTGAAAATGAAAAACAAATTATGCCAGAAATGAATAGAGCAATTATTGTTAATGATAGCTTAAGTTTAGAGTAGTTTATTCCAAAAATCAATACTGCTAACGAATGAAAAAGGTGATATTTAGTACCTACTTTAAAGCTTTGTAGCTGTTCAAAACTAATGAGTTTTTTTAGGGCATGTGCACTAAAAGCATCTAGAATTATGCCCAAAATAATTAGACCAACAGCTATGAGTATAACTTTCTTATTCATCCTATTAGAAAAACACTAAAATACATATATTAGCTACACGCAACACATCAATTTATGAAAAGAATATTAGTAGTTGGAGCCGGATTATCAGCCACATCATTGATTGACTATCTTCTTAGTAAATCTGAAGAACACGACTGGAACGTCGTAGTAGGTGATTATGATTTTAATTTAGCTGAACAAAAAATTAATAATCACCCTAGAGGTATTGCCTTACATTTTGATGTATTTGATGTAGAGCAGCGTAATGATGCTATTCGTGAAGCAGATATAGTGGTCTCCATGTTACCAGCCAGAATGCATGTATTGTTAGCTGAGGATTGTGTTATACAAGGTGTAAATATGATTACAGCATCTTATGTTTCTGATGAAATTCTAGCTCTTGATGAGAAAGCTAAGGAAAAGGGGGTTTTGTTACTTAATGAAATTGGACTTGATCCAGGAATAGACCATTTATCGGCAAAAAAAATAATTGATAATATTCATTCTAAGGGTGGTGAGATTAATCTTTTTAAGTCCTTTTGCGGTGGCTTAGTTGCTCCTGAATATGATGATAACCCTTGGAATTATAAATTCACTTGGAATCCTAGAAATGTTGTTCTGGCGGGTCAAGGCACAGCTCAATTTATTAGAAATAATCTTTATAAGTACATACCATATAATACACTTTTCAAAAGAGTTGATAATATTGAGGTTTTAAATGAAGGCAAATTCGAAGCCTATGCTAATCGTGATTCACTATCTTACAGAGAATCATATAACCTTAATGAGATACCTACAATGCTAAGAGGAACTCTTAGAAGACCTGGCTTTTCCAAAGCATGGGATGTATTTGTACAACTTGGTATGACTGACGATTCATTTGAGCTATCTAATGTATCAACAATGACGTGTAGAGAATTTATAAATTCTTTTCTCGAATACGATATTGTACAATCTGTTGAAAGTAAAGTTCAAGATTATCTATCACTAGATAAAGAGGTAATGGATAAGTTGATTTGGCTAGGTCTTTTTGAGAACAAAAAAATAGGCTTAGATAGGGGCACTCCTGCACAGGTTTTACAACATATTTTAGAAAGTAAATGGTCTTTGAAAGCCGATGATAAGGATATGATTGTTATGCAACATTTGTTTGAATACACCTTAGGTGGCAAAGACCATAAACTTAAGTCATCACTAGTTTTGAGGGGTAAAGACCAGACCAATACGGCTATGAGCATGACTGTTGGACTTCCAGTAGCCATTGCTGCCGAACTTATCTTGACTGATAAAATAAATATGTCAGGAGTAAAGATTCCTATTGACAAGGAAATTTATTTGCCCGTTCTAGAAAAACTTAAAGAGTTTGGAATAGATTTTGTCGAAGAAGAGGTTACAGATTAAGGTAAAAGTCTTTACACAAACCAACGTATTCATCCGTATACTGATGCCTTTCCTTTTCAATGGTCAGTTGATTTTCTATTAGTGTTTTTTTCTGTTTAGAAATTTTTAGTAGAACCCGCTTAACGTTACTTTTTTCATTTCCTTTTACCCAACATATTTCGTTCATATACAAGCCGAAAGATTTTAAATTGGCTTTAATTTCTTGAATGTTTTCTGAGGGATAGACTATCATCAGTTCTCCTTTTGGACTAAGAAGTACGTCCATTTTTTCAAAAATATCATTTAAGGATAAGCTGCTTGTATGTCTGGCTTTAGTTCGCCTATCATCATTAGATGTAGTGGTGTTTTTAAAGTAGGGTGGATTGCATACTATTAAATCAAAAGAGTGGTTAAAATTCGCATTTTGAAGGGAACTTTCACAGCAGCTAAGTCGTTTATACCATTGACAATTGGTCATATTTAACGTAGCCTCTTGTACAGCTTCAGAATCAATATCAATACCAATGATGTTGGCATCCTCAAACCGTTGTGCCATCATAATAGCAATTAAGCCTGTACCAGTACCAATATCCAAAATATGTTTTGGAGATGATGAAGGTGTGGCCCAAGCACCTAGAAGAACACCATCAGTGCCTACTTTCATTGCAGATTTTGATTGTTCTATTTCAAAAGATTTAAATCGAAATACCAAATCAATCTGTTTTGGTAAATGCACGAATCAAGAAATACAGAACGGATAATTCAATAGCTACAAGAATAAAATGAATGTTGTACACCTGTTCTTGCTTGTCGAGAATCAGTTCATAATATTCTAAGCCTTTGTAGAATAAGTAAGATATAGCCATACCAACTAGGTAGCCTATTTGTTTAGCCATATCTATTTTGGTCAGAACTTCATTGTCATTAAAGACTAGTGTCTCGGCTCTTATTAGGTAAGAACCAAATACAAATGTAATTTGATAGCCAATGTATATAAACAATGCTGTCTGATAGCTGTATGAAAAGATTAGAAAACTAACGAGCATAGCCAATACAATCAATTCAACGAGTATAGAAATTCTAAAAAAGTAATAAGGGTTTAAAATTTTATGGTAAAATTTAGCAACGATTATCATAACTAATGCTAGAAAAATACCACCTAGAGAATAAACAGAAGGGTCGAGAGGCTCGTAAATAGTAAAAACACTTCCAATAGAAACACCCAAAAATAAAGAGTTAAACCATTTGTAAATGATAAATGCTCTTTGATTAAGGTTTAAATTGGATAACATAGTTTATTAATAATAACAATTTCTTCTAACCTTAGCAACGTGCTTGGCTAAGCGAAGAACCTGACGTGTATAGCCATATTCATTATCGTACCAAACATACAAAATAAATGTTTTTCCATCACTAGAAACTTGAGTTGCTGGGCTATCGTAAATAGAAGGACAGCTATCGCCAACGATATCAGAAGAAACAAGCTCATTATTAACTGAAAAACGAATTTGCTCAACTAAGTCAGAATCAAAAGCAGCCTTTCTCATTAATTCATTAATGCCATCTAAAGAACTCTCTTTTTCAGTCGTTAAATTGAGAATTGCTAGAGAGCCATTTGGTGTTGGTACACGAATAGCACTAGAAGTCAATTTTCCCCCTAAAGACGGAATAGCTTTCGTAACAGCTTTGCCAGCACCAGTTTCTGTAATAACCATGTTTAATGCAGCAGCACGACCTCTACGGTATTTCTTGTGCATGTTATCCACAAGGTTTTGATCATTGGTATATGCATGAATCGTTTCTATATGACCTTTTACTACGCCTAATTCTTTTTCTATTACTTCCAAAACAGGAGTGATAGCGTTTGTCGTACAAGATGCTGCAGAAAATATATGTTGATTATCTACGTCAACATTATGATTTACACCAAATACAATATTTGGAACTCCTTTTCCAGGAGCTGTAAGTAATACTTTAGAAACCCCTTTAGATTTAAGGTGTAAACTCAAGGCCTCATCGTCTCTGAAAACGCCAGTATTATCGATTACTAAAGCATTGTTGATGCCATATTGAGTATAATCAATAGAATCCGGACTATCAGCAGCTATCATTTTAACAGTTCTACCG
>PKDP01000099.1 GCA_002862585.1 Flavobacteriales bacterium
GTAGATGCTTTGTCTTTTGCTCCCCCTCTTGGACTCGAACCAAGGACCCTCTGATTAACAGTCAGATGCTCTAACCAACTGAGCTAAGGAGGAAAAAATCAGTGTGCAATATTAGTACAATGCTAATAATTATGCAATACATTTGCAAAAATAAAAATTTTTTAAAGTTATGAGTTTATTAGTTGTAGGAACAGTTGCTTTTGATGCCATTGAAACACCATTTGGAAAAACAGATAAAATTATAGGAGGTGCAGCCACCTATATAGGTTTGTCCGCCTCAAAATTTCACGATGAGATTAATTTAGTTTCAGTAGTTGGTGGTGACTTCCCGCAGTCTGCTATAGATATGTTACACAACCACAAGGTAGATACAAAAGGGCTTCAAATTAAGAAAGATGAAAAAACATTCTTTTGGTCCGGAAGGTATCATAATGATATGAATACTAGAGATACAATGGATACACAACTTAATGTATTAGAAACATTTAATCCTGTTGTTCCTGCCGAATACCAAAACTGTGAACTCTTAATGTTAGGAAACCTAATGCCTAGCATTCAGCAAAAAGTATTAGATCAACTGGAGGAAAGACCAAAACTTATAGTCTTGGATACTATGAACTTTTGGATGGATAATTTTCTTGACGACCTTATGGTTGCCCTTAAAAACGTTGATGTACTTACTATAAATGATGAAGAGGCACGTCAATTGTCAGGAGAGTATTCATTAGTTAAAGCAGCAAAAAAGATATTGTCATTTGGGCCAAAGTTTCTCATTATTAAAAAGGGTGAACACGGTGCACTTTTATTTAATTCAGAAGAAGTCTTCTTTGCTCCAGCCTTACCATTAGAGGATGTGTTTGACCCAACAGGAGCAGGTGATACCTTCGCAGGAGGCTTTGTAGGACACCTATGTGCCACTAAAGACTATTCCTTTGAGAATATGAAAAGAGCGGTAATAATAGGTTCGGCAATGGCATCTTTTTGTGTAGAAAAGTTTGGAACAGAACGAATGGACGGTCTTTCTAAGGATGAGGTTAATCGCCGAATTTCGGAGTTTGTGGACTTAGTACAGTTCGATATACAACTCGTTTAAGGCTTATTCGAAGACAATTAGGACAGAGTTTTTTTCAACACTACTGCTTTTTTTAGCAAGCACATCTTGTATTACACCATCTCTGGTAGATTTGATGATGTTCTCCATTTTCATGGCTTCTAGTACGATAAGCCCATCGCCCTCATTGATAATGTCTCCAACCTTTACCAAAATGTCTAATACTTGACCTGGCATTGGAGCTTTTACTTCATTATCTTTTTTATTGGTAGCAGCATCTAAACCCAGTTGATTTAATAGGGCGTCGTATTTATCTTTTAGCACAACATTATAGTGCCTATTATTAATAAGTAGGCTGACCTCTTTTTTATAGGTATTTAAACTTACAATATCAGCGAGGTAGGACTTGTTTTTGTAAATAATATGAAACTGACCGTCTTTTACTTCGATACAATCCCAATTAATCTCATCTTCTAGAGAAAATTCAAGGTCTTTATTTATTACTGCTTTCACGCCACAAATTTAACAAAGAAATGTTGTTACTTTTACACCCTCACAAAATTATATTATGGAAACTCTTATAGCAATTGCCTTAGCACTCTTAGTAAGCACAAGTACAACGAAAGTAGAATATGCGGAAAAACTAGAGGAAAAAGAAATATATAACGCCTCAAGAACACGACTAAACGACCTTATTCACACAGGCTTATCAGTTCGATTTAATTGGGAAAAACAACACTTATTAGGAACAGCCGAACTGACCCTAAAACCCTATTTTCACTCTACAAATGAACTAATACTTGACGCTAAAGGTTTTGACATCCACTCTGTAAGTATGAACGGAGAGGAGCTGCTATACGACTATGATAACCTATTATTAGATATTCAGCTTGATAGGGTTTATGATAGAACCGAAGACTATACCATTATCATAAAATATACTGCAAAACCCAATGAACTTGCTGTTGAAGGAAGCAGCGCCATTACAGACGCTAGAGGCTTGTACTTCATCAACCCCTTAGGAGAGGATAAAAATAAGCCCATGCAAATCTGGACTCAGGGAGAAACGGAAGCTAGTTCGTGTTGGTTTCCAACAATAGACTCACCCAACGAAAGAACAACACAAAACATAGACATTACTGTAAAGAAAAACTTCACAACACTATCAAACGGCTTATTAGTAAAAAGTGTTGAAAACGAAGACGGTACTAGAACAGACTATTGGCAGCAAAAACTAGGACACACTCCTTACTTAGCAATGATGGCTGTTGGAGAATTTAACATTACCTATGATAAATGGGAAGACAAAGATGTCACCTACTATTTAGAAGACGATTACCATAAAAATGCCAGAGCTATTTTTGGTAGAACACCAGATATGATTGATTACTTTTCAGACTTGTTAGGTGTTGATTACCCTTGGGAAAAATACGCTCAAGTTGTGGTCAGAGATTTTGTTTCTGGAGCAATGGAAAATACAACAGCAGTTATTCACGGTGAATTTGTGCAGATGACGGATAGAGAGCTTGTGGATAGACACGAAGATGATATTATTGCACATGAACTATTTCACCATTGGTTTGGAAACCTGGTGACTTGTGAATCATGGGCAAACCTTCCTTTGAACGAATCTTTTGCAACATATGGCGAGTACATTTGGAGAGAAAAATGGCTCGGCAGACTAGGAGCAGATATGCACCTAGAAAACGACCTTCAAAATTATTTGAACGAATCAAGGGTCGAGCAAAAAGACATGATTCGCTTTAATTACGAAGATAAAGAAGACATGTTTGATAGCCATTCTTATGCCAAAGGCGGAAGAATACTACACATGTTACGCCACCATCTTGGCGACGACGCTTTTTATAGTGGACTACAAAAATACCTTAAAGACAACGCCTTTAATACAGTAGAAATTCACCAGTTGAGGCTGGCTATGGAAGAGGTTTCTGGCGAAGATTTAAACTGGTTTTTTAATCAGTGGTTTTTAGCCTCTGGACACCCAATTTTAGCGGTTGACTACAAATACAATGAAGCAAAGAAACAACAAACAGTAATAATTGAGCAGATTCAAAACCAAGGCACGACACCGGTTTATAAACTACCATTCAATATAGATGTTTATGAAGAAGGCCAAACAAAAAGACATGCCGTAACCATGACGGAGTCAAAGCACGAATTTGTTTTTGATGTGAACAGTAAACCGATAAATATTATTGTTGACTCAGAACACGTTTTACTAGCTGAAATATTTGAAGAAAAACCTGACGATTGGTGGATAGAACAAATGCACGCCCCTCTATATATGGATATGGTATTCGCTCTCAGAAATGTTAGCGAAAAAGGCAAAGAGAACGCCATACTACACGCCTTAAACAACAACAATTGGCCCATTCAACTTGCAGGAATCGAAGAGGCAGAATCGTTAAAAAACAAAGAAGACCTTTCGGGTATTATAGAGCAACAAGCCAAACACAATACGAATACAGAAGTAAGGTCCCAGGCTATACTTTTTTTGTCAGAACTTGAAAATAATTCAGAATATGAGGAGCTTTTTGAAGCGTCAATTAATGAAAAATCACTTTATGTTGCAGGAGCTGGCTTAAAGGGGTTGTCTGTTTTAAATTCGGAAAAAGCACTAGAGTTAGCCACGAGCTTGGAAAAAGATTTGCCAAGAGTTGTTTCGAGCCTGTATTCTGAATACGGCGGACTTGACAAAATGGACTACCTTAAAAACCAATTATTAGGCTCTAGTGGGTATAAGCAGTACTACGCCTCCATGTATTACTCATCCTTTTTGAAAAGACAAGATCTAAAAGTTTTACTTGATAGCATTCCTGCCCTAGAAAGCTCTTTAGAAAACGCTCAATCGTGGATGAAAAGAGTAAAAACATACTTATACAACGACCTCAAAAAAGCCATTGACACAAAGCTTAAAACAGAAAAAGACAAAGAACTTAAAGAAAAAGGCAAAGCAACAATAGATAGGCTGAAAATCGCAAAAACAATGGGCTTACAATAGGGAAGGGTTTTGATTTTGAGAATTCTCATAACCCCTATCGATTTCGTGGTGCTTTTCAGCTTCAGCAGCGGCAACAGCTAGTTTATCACAACGCTCGTTCTCCACATTGTTATTGTGGCCTTTTACCCAGATAAACTTAACGTTGTGTTTGTTGTATATTTTTAAGAATCGCTTCCAGAGATCGGCATTCTTTTTCTTATCAAAAAACTTCTTTTCCCAAGCAAATACCCACCGTTTTTCAACCGCATCAACTACATATTTGGAGTCTGAAAAAACAAGCACATCCATAGGTCTAGCCTTTAGCATTTCCAGAGCGACAATAACACTTAATAGCTCCATTCTGTTATTGGTGGTTTTTCTAAACCCCTTTGCGACCTCTTTTCGGTGCCCTTCATCGGAAAGAAGAACAATTCCATAGCCACCAGGACCAGGATTTCCTTTAGACGAACCGTCGGTGTATATTTTAATACTCATTAGTTAAACAGTACTTTAATATTACTACTAAATAATTTGATGGCTATAGCCAAAAGCACAATTCCAAAAACCTTTCTAAGGACAGCAATCCCACCCGCACCCAAAAGGCGTTCAATTTTACCAGTAAGCTTCAAAATGACAAATACCACTACAATATTCAAGAAGATAGCAACGGCTATATTTACCGCTTCAAATTCTGCCCGAAGAGAAAGTATAGTAGTCATCGAGCCCGCCCCAGCAATGATGGGAAAAGCCAAAGGCACAATGGAGGCTGTTTTCGCAGTAGAGCTATCATCCTTAAAGAGGTTAACATTTAATACCATTTCCAAGGCCATTATAAATATAATTATGGAACCAGCAACAGCGAAGGAGTTAACATCAATACCAATAAAACCTATCAATCTTTCACCTAAGAATAAAAAGCCAAGCATAATCAGTAAAGAGACAAAACTTGCTCTTAAAGAAGAAATTTTACCCGCTTTCCGCTTGATGTCTAAAATGATTGGAATAGAACCGAGGATATCTATTACAGCAAAAAGAACCATAAAAGCAGTAGCGATCTCATTAAGCATTAAATTCATGGCGAATGGTTTTTTCGATTATTATAGGCAAAAAGGCGTGTTCTAAATCCTGTATTTTAGCCGTTAAGCTATTAACGGTTTCACCCTTTTCAATAGCAATTGACTTTTGAAAAATGATTTTACCCTCATCATACTCATTAGAAACATAATGAATGCTAATTCCGCTTTCTGTTTCATCACTATCTAAGACAGCTTTGTGAACGCGCTTACCAAACATGCCCTTACCACCAAACTTTGGTAAAAGCGAGGGATGAATGTTTATAATTCTGTTTTTGAAAGAATAAACTAAATCAGCGGGGATTTGTCGCAAAAAACCAGCTAAAACAATAAAATCTATACCCAATGAACTCAAATAGGTGTCAATTTCTCCACTCTTTTTAAACGTTTCATTGTTAAAAACAACGGTATTAACCCTCAATTCTTGAGCATTTTCAAGCCCTTGAGCGTCTGTTTTGTTGCTCAATACCAAGGCCACTTCAACAGTGTCATCTTTTTCGAAGTACTTGATAATATTCAAAGCGTTTGACCCTTTGCCCGAAATAAATATTGCTAGTTTTATTTTACTCATCTTAAAAAGTCAAAAATAGAACTATTTTAAGATCAATTATTTTAAATAAACAATAAATACAAACGTCTTCTCTTGTTTTATATTTAAAAAGTATATTTATTTGCAACTTGTTTAATAAAAAAACTTTCATTCATGTCTGATACTGCAACAAAAGTAAAAGCAATTATAGTAGATAAATTAGGTGTTGACGAAGCAGAGGTTTCACCAGAAGCAAGTTTCACTAACGATTTAGGCGCTGATTCTTTAGACACTGTTGAATTAATAATGGAATTCGAAAAAGAATTCGATATTCAAATTCCAGACGATCAAGCAGAGGCTATTGTCACTGTTGGAGACGCCATTTCGTTTATCGAAAAGGCTTAATAAAACTCTTTTCTCATGTCAAGGCGAGTCGTAGTTACGGGTATAGGGGCTCTCACGCCAATAGGTAATAATGTTTCGGATTATTGGAACAACTTACTGAAAGGTGTTAGTGGAGCTGGACCAATCACACGATTTGACGCAACCCACTTTAAAACCCGTTTTGCTTGCGAAGTGAAAGACTTCGTACCAACAGATTTTTTAGATAGAAAGGAAGCGCGTAAACTGGATATGTATGCCATATATGCAATGGTAGCTGTATCTGAGGCTATGGAAGACGCATCTTTCGATTTAGAAAATATGAATCTCGATAGAGCAGGTGTTATATGGGGCTCTGGAATTGGAGGTCTAGACACCTTTTTGAAGGAGTGTGGCGATTTTGCTACAGGCTCAGGTGTTCCACGATTTAATCCGTTTTTTATTCCAAAAATGATAGCCGACATTGCTGCCGGCCACATTTCTATTAAGTACGGCTTTAGAGGGCCAAACTACGCTACGGTATCAGCTTGTGCTTCTTCTACTCATGCTTTAATAGACGCTTTCAACTATATAAAGTGGGGCAAAGCAGATGTGTTTATCTCTGGAGGCTCTGAGGCATCAATTAACGAAGCTGGTGTAGGCGGATTTAACGCTATGCACGCCCTTTCAACACGAAATGACTCACCAGAAACAGCCTCTCGTCCTTTTGATAAAGAGAGAGATGGGTTTGTTTTAGGAGAAGGAGCAGGAGCAATAATTCTAGAAGAGTACGAACACGCTAAAGCTAGAGGCGCTAAAATCTATGCTGAGGTCGTAGGTGGTGCAATGACCGCTGATGCACATCACATTACCGCCCCTCACCCTGAAGGGATAGGTGCTATGAATGTTATGCGATTAGCTATTGAGGATGCAGGCATGCAACCACAAGATGTGGACTACATAAACGTTCACGGAACATCTACACCGTTAGGAGACGTTGCTGAGGTAAAAGCCATAAATGGCGTCTTTGGCGAGCATGCTCAAAACCTAAACATTAGTTCAACGAAATCAATGACTGGACACCTTTTAGGTGCTGCCGGAGCTGTTGAAACAATAGCCTCAATTTTAGCCGTAAAAAACAACGTTGTTCCCCCAACAATTAACCACTCAACAGATGACCCAGATGTTGACTCATCTTTAAACCTCACCTTCAACAAAGCAGAAGAAAGAGAGGTAAATGTGGCGATTTCAAATACATTTGGCTTTGGTGGTCACAACGCCTGTGTAATGGTTAAAAAAGTTTGATGAAGTTTCTTGACAACATCAAAAATCAATTAAAACCCAAAACCACATACGAAAAGAAACTATTTAATGTCATCGGATACTATCCGAACGATATTAGTCTATTTAATGAAGCCCTTACACATCGGTCTATAAAGAAACGCCAAAAGCATAATGAGCGATTGGAATATCTTGGAGACGCTATTTTTGGATCGGTCATAGCAGCAATGCTTTACACCACATTTACTAAGCAAGACGAGGGGTTTTTAACGCAAACACGTGCCAAAATAGTCAGTAGAAAAACACTGAATAAATTAGCCCTTGACATAGGGTTAAACAAATTACTAAAACACCAAGTAAGCTCTAACCGTTCTATTTATGGTAATGCACTAGAAGCATTAATTGGGGCAATATTTCTGGACAAAGGCTACGACTTTACCGCCAAATTCATAGAAGAAAGACTTATAGAGCCATTTATTAGTTTACAAGAATTGGTTAAAAAAGTAGTCAGCTACAAAGGTAAAATACTAGAGTGGGGGCAGGCAAATAAAAAACAAATTGAGTTCAAATTAGTAGGCTCATATGGCAAAGACCATGAAAAAACCTATGAAGTAATGATTTTAGTTGAAAACGAAAACAAAGGACAAGCCATAGGAACATCCATTAAAAGAGCAGAAGAGCTGGCTTCAACCGAAGCGTTCAAAGATTTAATACATTCATAAAATTAAATCCAAGATAAAGGGTTATTTTAGCAACTATTATGGGAAAACAATTGTTAAAGATAGAGTTGGATGTAAGTTTTTCTTTACTAGCGGTTAGTTGTCACCTCAAGGATTATCGCTTTGCCTGGATGCTTAACCACAGCCTAAGAACAAACTTCTTCAAAACTACACCTTATATTTCCCACAATACAAATGCAGAGTTTGCCAGATACCAACATCAGTCAGACTCAGAAGAAATAATGATATTTTCAAATAAATCGCAAGAGGGCTTTTTGGTGCCTAAGAAAAAGCAGGTTGATTATTGGCTATTATTACAAAAAGATGTAGATGAACAAGACGTACAACAATATGCACGTTTAATTCGTCAATCTGATTTCATACTAGTCGTATTTGAGGAGAATGATAGAAAAATAAAAGAACAATTTGTATTTTAAATTATGATAAACAACAACACCAAAATAGTAGCAACAATGGGTCCGGCTTGCTTAAGCAAAGACACCTTAACAGAAATGATTAAGGCTGGCGTGAACGTATGCAGACTAAATTTTTCACATGCGGATCATAAAACGCATCTTGAAACCATTCGTTTGATAAAAGAAATTAATCAAGAGCTAAACGTTCATACCGCTATTTTAGCAGACCTTCAGGGACCTAAAATTAGAATTGGCAATATAGCTGAGGGCTCAATACTTAAGGACAATACTGAGTTTGTGATTACAACAAAAGAATGTGATGGAGATGGAAGTAAAGCACATATCAATTACCAACAGTTTCCTAAGGATGTGAAAGTAGGCGAAAAAATTTTAATAAACGATGGGAAACTGCAAATAGAGGTTGTTGATACAAACAAAAAAGATACCGTTGTTTCTAAGGTTATTCATGGAGGAGAACTAAGCTCAAATAAAGGGGTTAACCTTCCAAATACAGCTATTTCTCAGCCTTGTCTTACCACAAAAGACCTCAAAGACCTTGAGTTTATTTTAACTCAGCCTATCGAATGGATTGGCCTTTCTTTTGTACGATCAGCTCAAGATATTCTTGAACTGAAAAGGCATATTGAGAAGGAAAATCATAACGCCAGGGTAATTGCAAAAATTGAAAAACCACAAGCAATAAAGAACCTCAACAGTATTATCGATGTAACTGATGCAGTAATGATTGCCAGAGGAGATTTGGGAGTAGAAATTCCAATGCAAAAAGTGCCGGTTATTCAGAAAAAGATAGCAAAACAATGTTTAGAAAAAGCCAAGCCGGTTATTGTGGCTACGCAGATGTTGGAGAGCATGACGGAAAGCGTTACACCAACACGAGCTGAGGTGAATGACGTTGCAAACTCTGTAATGGACGGAGCCGATGCAGTTATGCTTAGCGGCGAAACCTCAGTAGGAGCTTTTCCACTGCAAGCTGTTGAAACTATGAGTAAGATAATCACGAATGTCGAGCAAGAATTTTCATCTACACGTTCTTACGAATTAAAAGAAACACATGGTGACCGATTCATTTCAGATGCCATTTGCTACCATTCCTGTAAACTAGCAGAGCAGGTGAGTGCTAAGGCGATAATCACTATGACGCATTCAGGCTATAATGCGATTGAGATTTCAAGCCACCGACCACCGTGTAAGATTTACGCCTTCACGAACAACCACGCAATACTGAATACGCTTAGTTTGGTTTGGGGTGTAACGGGCTTTTATTATGATAACGAAACGGGTACTGACGAAACCGTTGCTGATACAAAACGAATACTTAAAGGAATTGGATTGCTTAAGAAAGACGATTTAGTCTTAAACGTAGCCAGTATGCCTATTAAGGAAAAAGGAATGACTAACATGATGAGGTTGAGTTACCTCAAATAAAAAACAATTTAAAGATGTCGATAAACGTAAAATTACTCGCTGAAATATGCGAAGCAGCCGGAGCTCCTGGACACGAACAACGAATTCGCGAAATAGTACTTCGAGAAGTTACCCCTTTAGTAGACGAGATAAAGCTTGATAATATGGGTAACGTTACCGCTATTAAAAAAGGTAGCCACGATAAAAAAGTTATGATAGGTGCTCATATGGATGAGATTGGATTCATAGTTACACACATTGATGACAATGGATTTTTACGCTTTCACACACTAGGAGGGTTTGACCCTAAAACCCTAACAGCCCAAAGGGTAATCGTTCACGGAAAAAAAGACTTAATAGGCGTAATGGGCAGCAAACCCATACATGTAATGACTCCTGAAGAAAGAAACAAATCACCAAAGACTACCGATTACTTTATTGATATGGGAATGTCCAAAGAAGAGGTTGAGAAATACATTGGTGTAGGAAACCCAATTACTCGTGAGCGACAACTCATAGAAATGGGGAACTGCGTAAACTGTAAGTCGATTGACAACAGGGTTTCTGTATTTATCTTAATTGAAATGCTAAGGGAGATAAAAGACAATCCGTATGATATTTATGGTGTGTTTACTGTCCAAGAAGAAGTGGGCATTAGAGGGGCAAATGTAGCCACTCAAGAGGTGCAGCCAGACTTTGGTTTTGGTCTGGACACTACTATTGCTTATGACGTTCCTGGAGCGGCACCACACGAAAAAATTACTGAGCTTGGTAAAGGAGCAGCAATTAAAGTAATGGACTCTTCAACGATATGTGATTATAGAATGGTGAGCTATATGAAAGAGGTTGCGACTAGGCACAAAATTCCTCATCAGTTGGAGATACTCACTGGAGGTGGAACAGACACCGCTGGAATACAGCGATTTACTCCTGGAGGATCTATTGCAGGAGCCGTGTCCATTCCAACACGACACATTCATCAAGTTATAGAAATGGCGGATAAAACAGATATCAGAAACGCCATTGATTTATTACTC
>PKDP01000146.1 GCA_002862585.1 Flavobacteriales bacterium
TTCCAATCTGAAAATAAAACATACATTGAAACCTATCTTTCAATAGAGGGAAATAGTGTCAATTATGTATTAAACGATAATAATAAATTTCAAAGCTCATTAGTAATTACCATTGAATTAATATCTAATGATAGTAGTGCATTGTACGATAAGTACAATCTCAGCAGCCCAGAAATTGATGACACTTCTAATGTCGATTTTGTATTCATTGACCAACAACGGTATTTTTTAAACGATGGAGATTATCAATTGAAACTTAATATTAAAGACAATAATGATAGTGATAATACAATCAGTCATCAACAAGACTTGACAATCAAAACTCAAAATGGATTTTCAACTATTCAATTAGTAGATAATTATTCTGACACCGAAGAAGTGAATATTTTAAGTAAATCCGGCTATGATTTAGTCCCTTTCATTTCTAATTTTTACAACAGTAACAATAATAAAATCACTTTTTACTATGAGTATTACAATGGAACCAAAGAAGCTGTCCTCCTTCAGACTAAAGTTATTTCTCAATCCAACAATCAGCTTATAAATAACTTAGCGCTAAACAAAAAAAGCAATAGTAAAACCACTCCAATACTAGCAAGCTTTTCTTTGAAAGATATTCCTACTGGCACCTATTATTTAGAATCATCTGCTATTGATAAGAACAACAAAACTATCCACTCTCAAAAACAGGTTTTTTATAAAGTGAATAAAGACATAGTTGATACTATTAGTGGAGCTGATGGCACTTTTGTGTCAAGAATAACAAATAAAGATTCTCTTAAACTTTTCATTAATTATTTGTACCCTATTCAAACTACAACAGAAAGTATTTATGCGGATAATCAACTAAACTATGATGATTTAAATATGCTTCAAAATTACTTTTACAACTTCTGGAAAGAGAGAAGTCCTTTCGACTCAGAGTTTACTTGGATAAACTACCGCAATAAAGTAAAAGCTGTAAATAAAAAGTTTGGAAATGGTCTTCAAAAAGGGTATTTGTCAGATAGAGGAAGAATATATCTTTCATACGGTCAACCAAATTCTATTTCTGAAGAAGTGTTACCAAATCAATTTCAACCATTTGAAGTTTGGCACTATTACAATATTGGCAGCGAACGTGATATTAAATTTATTTTTAGCAATAAAAACATGCCTAATGAATACCGCTTGGTGTATTCTAATAAATCTGGTGAAGTATCAGATACAGATTGGCTTAACCGATTTGAAGAAAATTATTACGACGGCGGTGATCAAGGAAAAAGATCTCCTTTCGATTACTTCAAAAATCCAAACTAATTTCTTTTGAACAGCGTACTGTATTTCATTATTAAACTCTATTCTTACTACCCAATAAGGTGGTTGAATATACTGTCTTGGAAGTTCACTTTTCTTCTTAAAATACTTAGGTACAGGAAAAAAGTTGTTCTAAGCAATTTATCAAATTCCTTCCCTCATAAATCAGAAGAAGAAATTAAAAATATTGCACAAGATTTCTACCGATATTTTGGACGATTACTAGCAGAATCCCTAAAGTTTTTTTCTATTAATAAAGCTGTATTATCCAAACGAGTTTCATTTAAAAATGACAATTTAATAAGAAACTATCTCAATGAAAATAGAGATGTTATTGTTGTAATGGGACATTATGGAAATTGGGAATGGGGTTTACTAGCAACATCCATGCATTTTAACAATCAAATGGTGGCTATATACAAAGAGCTATCATCCAGTTTTTGGAATAATAAAATGAAAGGTATTAGAGGAAAACTCAGTGCCAGAATGGTAAGTATGAAGGAAAGTGTACGGTATTTGCTTAAAAAAGGAAATAAAGCCCGTTTAATTGGTATCGTTGGTGATCAAACTCCCTCCTCTGAAGAGATAAATTACTGGATTAGTTTTTTAAATCAGAAAACTCCTGTATTTTTGGGAACAGAGAAATTGGCTAAAAAATTAGATAGTCCTGTGTTTTTCGTAAGAGTAAAGCCTAAAAGTCATGGTTATTATGAAATTGAATTTGAATTAATAACAGAAAATCCTAAGGAAACCAAAGAGGGTGAAATAACAAACTTACATTCCAAAAAACTAGAAGAAGATATTAATAAAAACCCAGCCTATTGGTTGTGGTCGCACAGAAGATGGAAGCACCAAAAGTAGCAGTAGTAATTCTTAATTATAATGGCCTTCATTGGCTAAAGACATTTTTAGAAGGTGTTATTCTAAAAAGTAAGAAAGCAGAAATTTATGTTGCTGATAATGCTTCTACCGATCAGTCTTTAGATTATGTAAAACAGCATTTCCCTTCAGTAAAAATTGTAGAGAATAAAGATAATACTGGTTATGCAGGCGGTTACAATAATGCTCTTCAGCACATTTGTGCAGACTACTACATATTACTAAATTCAGATGTAGAAGTCACTGATAATTGGATATCCCCTATTATTGAGCAAATGGAAAAAGATAAATCTATTGCAGCTTGTCAGCCTAAAATCAAAAAATACGACGAAAGGACCTACTTTGAATATGCCGGTGCATGTGGTGGATTCATCGATAAGTATGGCTATCCATATTGTAGAGGTCGAATTTTCGACAATTTAGAAGAAGATAAGGGTCAATATGACAATCCTATTGAAGTATTTTGGGCAAGTGGAGCATGCCTATTCATACGTTCTTCTGCCTTTTATGAAGTTGGTGGTTTTGACTGGGATTTCTTTGCGCACATGGAAGAAATTGACCTTTGTTGGAAACTTAAAAATAAAGGCTACAAAATCATGTGTATTCCTCAATCAACTGTTTACCATGTTGGTGGCGGAACATTAAAGAATGGAAGCTATTTCAAAACATATTTGAATTACAGAAATAACCTTTTGATGCTCTACAAAAATCTAGAGCCAAAAAACCGCTTCAAAATACTATTTACTCGAATGCTTTTAGATGGAATATCTAGTGCAAAAATGATTTTAGACAAAAAGCCACATCACATTTTCGCCATTCTAAAGGCACACATTCATTACTATACTTTCCTCAAAAAATTCAGAAAGAAAAGACCAAAAGAATATAAAACCTCTTTACCACAAAAGAGTATTGTATTTTCATATTTCTTTGGAAAGAAAAAAGAATTTAATCAGCTGAATAGTGATTTTAGTTGATTGATTGTGTAATCAATTTCTACTTCAGTATTAAATTTACTAAACGAAAATCTTAGAGAAGGTCTCGTCATATCTGCACCAATATTTCGCAGAACATGAGAGCCTAAGTTACTTCCTGAAGAACAGGCGCTTCCTCCTGAAGAAGCAATACCCAGAATATCTAAATTATAGAATAGCATTTCTCCTATATCGGTTTGAGGAAACATAACGTTTAAAACAGTATATAATGACTTCTCAATATTGGCACTTTCACCGTTAAACTCTACTCCTAGAATTGATTTCTTTAGTCCTTCAATCATTCGTGTTTTTAAAGACTCAATGTGTTTTCTATGCTCATCTAAATCTGAATAAGAAACATCCATAGCCTTTGATAATCCAACAATTCCATAAACATTTTCAGTACCTGCTCTCATATTCCTCTCTTGCCCCCCTCCATATATTAAAGGTTTAATCTTTACATTTTCATTTATATATAAAAACCCATTTCCTTTAGGACCATGAAACTTGTGAGCAGCACCAGTAATAAAATGAATGTTTATTGTCTTTATGTCAAATGTGTAATGAGCCATTGTCTGAACAGTATCGGAATGAAAAATAGCATCAAATTTTTCACAAATATCAGCAACCTTCTCCAAAGACAAAAGATTACCAATTTCGTTATTAGCGTGCATTAAAGAAACAAACGAGCGTTGATTGGTTTTCAATAGTTCATCTAAATGGTCTAAGTCCACATTTCCTTTATCATCAAGATTAACATAGGAAAGCTTTATCAAGCCCTTAGAAGATAAATCTTCAAGAGTGTGACCAACAGCTTGATGTTCAATTTTTGAAGTGATAGCATGATTAATTCCCAAATCTATCATACCACAACGAATAGCCATATTATCGGCTTCTGTTCCTCCTGAAGTAAAAAAAATCTCACCAGGAGTACAATTGAGATGACGAGCTACATTTTTTCGTGCTTTCTCAATCAGAGAACGAGATTCTCTTCCGAACGAATGAATAGATGATGGGTTTCCAAAACCATTGTTTAAAATTGGTAACATAACCTCAATTACTTCTGGGTCTATTTGTGTGGTAGCAGCGTTATCAAAGTATACTTTCATGGTTTAAATTTTAAGTCAATTCATTAATTTCATTCATAAAACGCAATGCTAAGGAATTTGCAGCTTCGGAGCTCGTACTTTCAGTGTAAATTCTAATGATAGGCTCAGTATTTGATTTTCTGAGGTGTACCCAATCTTCTTCAAAATCAATTTTGACACCATCAATTGTAGTTACATCTTCATCAGAATATTTATTAGCCATAGCTGTTAAAATAGCATCTACATTGATTTCAGGAGTTAATTGAATTTTATTCTTTGACATGAAATAATTGGGGTAAGTTGCTCTCAACTCCGAACATTTCATTTTTTTCTCAGCTAAATGAGATAAAAACAAAGCTACTCCTACTAGAGAATCTCTTCCGTAATGAGAATCTGGGTAGATTATCCCACCATTTCCTTCGCCTCCAATTACGGCTTCACAAGATTTCATTTTTTCTACAACATTCACCTCTCCTACTGCTGAAGAAAAATATACTCCTCCATGCTTTTCTGTAACAACCTTCAAAGCTCTGGATGATGATAAGTTTGAAACAGAATTTCCTTTATGTTTTGATAGAATATAGTCAGCAACAGCTACTAAAGTATATTCTTCTCCAAACATACTTCCATCTTCGTTTACGATAGCCAACCTATCAACATCAGGGTCAACTACAATACCTAAATCGGCTGAATGCTCAACAACGAGTTTCGATATCTCAGTTAAATGTTCTGGTAATGGTTCAGGATTATGTGGAAAATGACCATTAGGCTCACAATATAGTGGTATGCACTCTACTCCTAAAGATTCTAATAATTGTGGGATTGCTATACCGCCTGTTGAATTAACGGCATCTACTACAACCTTAAATTTTGCTTCTCTAATAGTATCTGGCTTAACCCATTCTAAAACTAATATACTGTCGATATGTTTTTGAATGTAAGCATCATCTTCTGAGTACTTACCCAAACTATCAACATCGGAAAATATATAATTATCGGCTTCTGCTATTTCCAATACCTCAGCCCCATCATTATCATTAATAAATTCTCCTTTATCATTCAGTAGCTTTAAAGCATTCCACTGCTTAGGATTATGACTGGCTGTTAAAATAATTCCTCCATCAGCTTTTTCCATCTGAACAGCAACTTCAACTGTTGGTGTGGTTGACAATCCTAAATCAAGCACTTCAATCCCCAGAGACTGGAGTGTACTCACTACCAATTGACGGATAATATCTCCTGAAATTCTTGCATCCCTTCCTACTACAATTTTAACATCAGAATGTGAGGTTTTTGATGTAATCCAACTTCCGTATGCTGCCGTAAATCTCACCGTGTCAATTGGAGATAATCCTTCACCAACTTTTCCACCAATCGTACCTCTAATTCCAGAAATGGATTTTATCAACGTCATTTTATCGAATTTTAATGAGAATACAAATGTAATACTTTAGATAAATACAATTACAAAAACTTTTATTTTCAACAAATTTTAATGACCACTGACAAAGGAGATTTTCATCAATATAATGGGATTAACGATATTTTTCATCTAGTCATATTGGGAGCTAAAAATTACAAACTTGATATTTTTAATAGATGGGCAGAACATATCTTTTCTAGTAAACAAATCCATTGGATGGAACGGCTATTTTAAAAGGAATCTCAGTCAGACAGATATATATATTTATAAAATACATGTTGTTTTCCTAAATGGCGAAGAACAAAAGATAGTCGGACAAGTCGCCTTGATAAGATAAAAAACTGCTGTGTTGATTTCTTTGTTCATAAACTAATTGAATTTTTATTTGAAAATAAATACTTTAAAATTATCTTTATATATATGTATGAAGATGACTTAACCCCGCGGGAGGATAACAATACCAAACACTTAATTAATAGGTTTAACAAAATGATCGAAAGCCAACGCTTTGAATATTTTGAATCTGAGGAAATTGAGCGAATTATTGACCATTACTGTGAAAAAGAAGACAAGAAAAAAATTATAAAAGCATTTAGCCTTTATGAAAAATTATTTCCGTTTTCATTTCAACTCAATCTCAAAAAGGCTCAAGTATTAATCTTTTTTGACAGACCTCAAGAGGCTTTAAGTAAGCTGGAAGAAATTTCTACCACAAAAAATGAAGATTATTTGTATACATTATCAATCGCTCACAGTAAATTAAAGCACCATACAAAATCCATTGAAATTCTTGAGGAACTTTTAATCACTAACCCATTTAACGAAGAGATTATCTCATCTTTAGCAAATGAGTACCAATATGTATCTGATTATTCTAGGTCTAACGATATGCTCGAGAAACTACTAATGTTAGATTCCAAAAACGACTTATACTGGTACACTTATATTATATCTTCAGAAATCGAAGAAAATTCAAATAGAGCTATTGACTTCATTAAAAAGTATTTGCATTCCAATCCTTATGATTATGAAGCATGGTTTTACTTGGGCGCTGCCTACCAGAGAAAAGAAGATCATCTAAATGCTATTGAAGCATTTGATTATACCATTTACATTCAGGATGACTTCGTTAAAGCATACATAAATAAAGCTGATTCTCTTTCAGAACTGGGCTATTATCAAAATGCTATTGATTGCTGTTTAGATTCTGCAAAATACAGAGAACCCAATGCGGCATTATTCTATGATATTGGAGATTATTATGAAAAGTTGGATAATCTTGAAAAAGCAAAATCGTACTTTCACAAGTCCATAAAAAAAGATGAGAATTTCGATGAGTCATGGTTTGCACTTGCTTTAATTATAGATTTACAAGGGCAGCATACTGAAGCGTCTTATCATTTAAAAAAGGCTATAGATATAAACCCAACTAATATTGACTATTTATTTTCTTACGCTCAAATACATGAAAAAGTTGGTTTTATAAAAGAAGCTGAAATAGCATACAGAAAGGTACTAGAACTTGATGAATTTGACTCTGAAACGTGGCTAAACTACTCACACCTTTTATTTCAATATGAATCACATAGTGAAGCCATAGATTTATTAAAAAAAGCTATTAAAATCAATCCTAAAAAAGCCGAATTATCCTATAGAATTTCTGCATATCTATTTAAATCTGGTAATGACGAGTTAGGCTTAAAGTTTTTCAAAGAAGCACTGATAATTAATTACGAAAAACACGAAGATTTTTTTAGATACATTCCAAGTGTAAAATCAAACATAATTCTGTTAAATTTGCTGACCAAACACAAAAAATAAACTACATGAATTTTAACATCACACATTTACCCAATCGTGCATCTAAGCCAAGAAAAAATGGTCTAACGATGATGATGGATAAAGGTCTAAGTATCAGACAAGTTGAAGACTTTATCGAAACTGCTGGACACTTGACCGATTTAGTGAAGTTTGGCTTTGGCACATCAATAATCAGCACAAATCTTGAGCAAAAAATCAAGCTTTATCAGCGGGCTGATATCAGCGTATATTTTGGTGGAACGCTTTTCGAGGCGTATATCGCCAGAGATATGTTTGATGATTATGAAAGAATATTAGATAAATATAATATTGATACCGTTGAAGTTTCTGATGGTTCAATTGAAATATCTCATGTTGAAAAGTGTAATTACATTAAATCACTGTGTAAGAATTTCAGAGTATTATCTGAAGTTGGCTCTAAAGACGCCAATAAGCTAATTCCTCCATACAAATGGATTGAGCTAATGCAGAATGAAATAGATTCAGGTTCATGGAAAGTTATCGCCGAAGCTAGAGAAGGTGGAAATGTAGGCATATATAGAGGAAGTGGCGAAGTACGTTCAGACCTTATTGAAGAAATCTTAACTAAGATTGATAACGATAATATCATTTGGGAATCCCCTCTCAAAAATCAACAAGTTTGGTTTATTAAACTAATGGGGTCAAATGTAAACCTCGGAAATATTGCTCATAACGAAGTAATTCCTCTTGAGTGTCTCAGATTAGGACTTCGTGGTGACACCTTTTTTGACCATCTTCCTTAAAACTTAGAACAAATGAATGCCAAAGAACTTAAACAAAAAATTCAGTCGAATGAACCTCTTGTAATCATTGATATAAGAGAGCCTTATGAATGTGAAAATGGTTATATCAGTGAAATAAATATCCCTCTCAGTGAGTTTATGAACAGAATCGATGAAGTCCCAACTGATAAGCCAGTAGTGATATACTGCAACAGTGGAAAACGAAGTCGCTCACTAAAATTTATGATAGAAAAATTACATTCTTCAACAAATATTCAAGATTTGGAGGGCGGATATGTCGTTTGGGAAGAGAACGCCTTAACAGTTTAAAATGCTAAAATTTATAACACTTACATTAAAAGGATTAGCAATGGGAGCTGCTAATGTTGTACCTGGCGTTTCTGGAGGCACAATAGCACTGATAACGAATATTTATGAAGAGTTTATAAACTCTCTAAAATCTTTTAATTTAGAATCACTCTGTCTATTATCAAGAGGGAAATTTAGAGATTTATCCATTCAGCTAAACTTAAAGTTTATTGTACCTATCCTACTTGGAATGGTATTAAGTGTTTTACTTCTCGCTCAATTGTTTGACTATTTATTGGTTGAATACCCCTCTCAAACATGGGGCTATTTTTTTGGACTAGTATTAGCCTCCATTTATCCTATTAGTAAGAAAATAGTAAAATGGAAATGGACGACAATTGCCATGTTTGTTATCGGATTGGGAATTGCATCTGCTTTATCATTTCTTTCACCCTCACCTACCGAAAATACCTCCTACCTCTATATTTTTATATGCGGACTAATAGGAATTTGCGGAATGATACTACCAGGCTTATCAGGATCCTATATTTTAATGCTAATGGGCAATTACCACCTTTTGATGGTAAAGTCTATAAACAGTCTAACAGAATTTGTTGAAGCCTTAATCAACGGCACTACATTGAGTTATATCGATAGTCCGCAATTTGAATACCTCATTTACTTCATATTGTTTTTGATAGGTTCATTAGTAGGAATTGTTCTCTTTTCTAATCTTATTTCAATCATATTCAAACGCTTTCACGACCAAACGCTTTCCTTACTCACAGGCTTTGTTTTCGGTTCATTGAGTATTATCTGGCCTTGGAAAAAAGAACTGATCAATTTCGAAGTACTAAATAGATATGATGAGCCTTTGCTAGTTGGTTACGAACGCTATATTCCAACTGTCTGGACTAAAAGTGAATTCGTTGTTTTGGGAATTATGATACTTGGCGTACTTACAATAACAGTTGTCGAATTATTAGCAAAGAAACAATCATGACAACTTTTGGTTTAATTGGCTACCCATTAGAACACTCATTTTCAAAAAAATACTTTGAGCAAAAGTTTAAAGACGAGAACATTAGCGGAGTAAAATACACTAATATTGAAACTGAAAAGCTAGAAACATTATTTGAAAACAACTTATTATCCGAGCTCTCTGGTTTTAATGTAACAATACCATTCAAAGAATCTATTATTCAATTTTTGGATGAAATTGATGCATCAGTAAAAGAAATAAATGCTGTCAATTGTGTAAAAAGAGTAAACGGTAAACTTATAGGCTACAATACTGACCATATTGGCTTTATAGAATCCATTAAGCCTCTTTTAAACAAAAGTCATAAAAAAGCGTTGGTTTTGGGAAGTGGTGGTGCATCAAAAGCTATCATTTATGCTTTAAGAAGTTTAAATTTAGACTGCCAAGTTGTTTCAAGAAAGTCAGACTTCAATTACAAGTCACTAGATAAAAAAACCATTGATTCCCACCAGATAATTATTAATTGCACACCGCTCGGCACCTTTCCTGACATCAATACTTTCCCTCCTATACCATTCGAATATCTATCTGAAAATCATTTACTTTATGACCTTGTTTATAACCCGGAAGTAACGGAATTTTTAAAAAAAGGAAAGCACTATAATTGCAAAACAAAAAATGGACTCGAAATGCTACAAATTCAAGCAGAAAAGTCCTATGTAATTTGGTCTAACTAAATCTAGCATTTAAAATTATTAAGTATTAAATTTGTTACACATTCAACTTATTTAACAGGATGAGTCAAAAAGAATTAGAAAACACAAATGATGAAGTTGTTTCAGAAAAATTAACTTCTGAAACTCCAACTCCTTCAAAAGATTATAGCGCGTTCACTATTGATGAATTGATGACTGAAGTTAATGAACTCATCAAGTCAGAAGACGTATTTAGCAATGCTAAAACTATTGATATATTAAAATCTGTTTTCTACAAAAAAGTAAATACTGAAAAGGAACAAAAAAAAGCGGAATTTTTAGCTGTTGAAGGCGTCAAGGAAGAGTTTTCATACACACATCCTTCAGAAAAAGAATTTAAAAATCTGTTTAATAACTTCAGAAGGAAAAAGCACGATTTAAGAGAAAAACTTGAATCCGATTATATTAAAAATCATAAGATTAAAACGACTATAATCGAAGATATTGAAGCCTTAATTAATTCAGAAGAAACGCTCAAAGTTACATTCGAAAAATTTAAGGCTTTTCAAGAAAAATGGAGAAACACTGGTAAGGTTTCTATTAGTTATCG
>PKDP01000026.1 GCA_002862585.1 Flavobacteriales bacterium
TCACCAAATTCTTCAATAGTATATTCTTTGTTTTCTAATACTAGTGGATTTTTTTGTTCTTCTATCATAAAATGAATTTCTACAAATTTAAATGAAATTGGTTAAATGAGTAATTTACTTTTGAGTGGACCTGAGTGTCATTATTTTGAACTTTATAGAGACATATTAAGTAATGTTGTAATACATAAAAAAATATATTAGGGAGCTTAATTAAAATAGTAACAAGTGCTCATTTTAATGTAAGACTTAATTTATTGATTTTTTTTATTTAATCAAATTAACTATATTTATAAGTTAATATTCATATGCATGAATTCTTTTAACAATTCTACAATAATAGTTTTAATATTTACTCTTGTAATTCAATTGTTAAGTTTTGATGTACTTGCTCAAAGTGATGATACTTTCACTATTTATCTTGTTAGGCATTCAGAAAAAGACCACGCCTCGGAAAATTCATCTGATTTACCTCTTTCTGAATGTGGTGAACAAAGGTCTAAAGCCCTTATTCATTTTCTAAGTGAGGTGGACTTGGAAGCAGTATATAGTACTGACTTTATGAGAACTAAAAGTACAGCCTTACCAATAGCAAATAAAAAAGATATTGAAATTTCTTTTTATAAAGAACAAGATATTAAATCATTTTCAAATCTTTTGCTTGAGAAAAAACAAAACGTTTTGGTAGTAGGGCATAGTAATACAACAGGGTTTTTAGCAGGTCTACTCGTTAATGAAGATGTTGAAGACATTGATTTACATATTTACGATCATATTTATCAGGTCGTATTTTCTGGTAAATCTCGAACACTTAATTTATTCCACTCTACTTTTAAATGTACAGATTAAAAACATTCAAAATTTAACATAATATGTTTGTAAAATTTATTTTATTACAATTCAGCTTTCTTTTTTTATATACTTTTTCATTTGCTCAAGAAGTTGTTCCCATTATTAATTATGCTGTAAATAATAGTGGTCAAGCACTTCTTTCAATTGAAGCGAATGATGATAAATACTATGTGCTCACTTCCGAACACAGTCCTGATTTCGAGTGGGCTTCCACTATAAATATGGGTGTTAACGGAACGATGATAATTTCTGATCCAGGCGGAGCATATGCATTAGAAAATTATACTATTACAGAATATGATATCTCAAATCCTGGTGATATTGATGGAGATGAAATTGACGATATTTCAGAATTTAACAATATGCCTACCTATGCACCAATAAATTTTGCGCAGGCTATTGATTTTGAGGACGGTGCAACTTCAATTCCTGATGCAGAAACCTTTATTGGATTAGCAACTGTTAATAATGTAGGATGGGCTCCTTTTTTGAATGGTCAGCTTTATGTGAAATTCGGAATTTTAGATAGAGATACTCCTGAGCCAAAAGTGTATTTTATCAACAGTAATACATATACTATTCATGGTGCTTTCTTTGCTGGTATAGGTGCTACTGTCGGCGGAGATGATGGTTCAGGGGAGATTGTGTTTAATCCAAACAACGGATTTAATGGTACATACTCTTTTAATTTCTCATTTGGGAATACGTATGAGTTTGAAGATGCTCAAAGGACATATGAATTATTAGTGGCTAATATGCCATTTCTTGAAAATAATATGAATCACTTTATTAGTCAAAACAACGAAAATAATTTTTTAAATAATTACGCTGATGAATATGAAGGTTCAAGAATTAATGTAGTACTAGAATATGATGTTTTTGGAAATATTAATTACATTCCATTTCACGAAGCAGAAGGATATGGTTATTTTAAACACATGGACAATGATGAAACTCCAGGCTCAAGAGATATAGTACTTTATGATGCACTTCCTAATTCTTTGCCAAGAGTTGGAGGTATTATTACTTCCGTAATACAAACACCTTTATCACACGTAAATTTAAGAGCTATTCAGGATAATGTCCCTAATGCTTATATACAAGACCCTTTGTCTATTGATTCTATAGCGAACCTTTTAAATAACTATGTTTATTATAAAGCTGAAAATGAAACCTTTCAATTCCGAGAATCTACTCTTGATGAGGTTAATGAATGGTATGAAGCAATTAGACCCACAGAACTCCAAATTCCAGAAAGGGATTTAAGTATCACAGAAATTTTACCGCTCGATGACATAGAATTTCAAATGTCAACTGCTTTTGGTGCAAAATGCACTAACGTGGCAATTATGAGATCATTTGGCTTGCCTGAAGGCACTATTCCAAATGGATTTGGGATTCCTTTTTATTTCTATGATGAGTTCATGCAATACAATAACTTCTATTTAGAAGCACAGGTTATGATAGATAATCCAGCATTTCAAAATGATATTATTTTCCGTGTAGATCGTCTTAAAATGTTCAGAGAAGATATAAAAGACGCTCCAATGCCTCCTTGGATGATGGATCAACTTCAAGTTATGCATGATGACTTTCCGGCAGGAACCAAGGTAAGATGTAGATCAAGCACTAATAATGAGGATTTGCCAGGGTTTAGTGGTGCAGGTTTATACACCTCCAAAACACAGCACTTAGATGAAGGACATATTTCTAAATCTATAAAGCAAGTGTATGCCAGTATGTGGAACTTTAGAGCCTATGAAGAAAGAGATTTTTATAGAGTCGATCATTTTATGGCAGCAATGGGAATTTTGTGTCACCCTAACTTTGAAGAAGAAAAATCTAACGGTGTTGGAATTAGTATTGATCCAATTTATGAAACAGAAAATACGTTCTATTTAAACACTCAAGTAGGAGAGTCATTAATTACTAATCCTGACCCTAATTCTGTACCTGAAGAAATTCTACTATATGAAGACCCTGAAAACGCAGGAGGTTATTTAGTACTTCAATTATCTAATTTAGTTGAGCAAAATCAACTCGTTATGGATCAGATTTATTTAGATCAAATTAGGGATTACCTTTCTGTAATTCATGATCAATTTGCTATATTATATGATGTGGAAGGTATTGAAGGCTTTGGGATGGATATAGAGTATAAGATTACTATTGATAATCAACTTGTAATTAAACAAGCTAGACCATGGGTATCATTTTGGGCAAATATTAAAGCCGATAATGATTTGGAATTCACAAAATTTATAAGTCCAGTATCTTCATCTGATTTAGGAAGTAATGAATTGGTAAGTGCACTGGTTTCTAATACTGGATTAAATCCAATGAGTGATTTTAACCTCACACTATTAGTTGATGATGAAGAAATAGAGACTCTTACCATAACTGAAACTATTGACCCATTTTCTAACTATGAATTTCAATTTGAAATTCCTCAAGACTTTTCTGAACCAGGCGAATATATATTAACAGGAATCGTCACAGATATTAATGATGAATATACAAATAATGATACTTTGAAATATTTGATTAATAAGATTTATCAATTAGAAGCTGGAGTGTCATTAGGATTACTCAATGAAACTTGTGAGAATGAAACTGAAGTTACAATTTATGTCACTAATAATGGTAGTAACATTATCAATAGTATCCAATTTGAGATAATAATTAATGGTCAAAGTGTAGGTGTTTTTAATGAGCAAGTTGAAATAGAATCTCAATCAGAACGTGCAATATCTATAATAGTAGATGCTAGTTTTATCGCTCCTGAAAACGAGGTTTCTGTACAGATTATTTCTGTAAACGGTCAGATTGATGAAGTATCATTAAATGACTTTGCAACATCGATTTTAAGTATTCAGTCCACCTATGATTTTATAACACTTAATTTTAATAGTGGATATGCATATGAGACATCATGGGCAATTTTTGATTCTAACGATAACATCGTTGCTAATGTAGTTCAGGATGACAATAATGAAAATGAAGATATTTCTACAGAAATTTGTATCGATTATTCTTCTTGCTATTCTTTATTCGTTTATGATTCATATGGAGATGGAATCAATGGTAATTTTTCAGTTGTAAATTCTTCGGGTGAAACAATAATATATAATGATGATAATTATGGCTATCAGGTTATTGAATTACTTTGTCCAGATGGAATTGAGTGTAACATTAATGCAGATATCGTAGTTACAAGTTCTATTAACGACGACGGGGTGATTTCAATTTATACTTCTAATTCTGACGATTATAATTATAGTATTTTCGGAGGTTTAAATTTCACAACAAATAATATTTTTAATGATTTAACTTCAGGTGAGTATTTTGTCGTTGTTCAAGATAACTCAGGAACATGTTCTTATGAAGAAACGGTTTATATAGACGAATGCACTCTTACAGCAGCTAATATATTAGCAACAAACGTTTCTTTAATTACAGTTGCAAATGGTTCAATTGTAATTACACCAACGTCTGGGGTAAGTCCATACTTATATAGTATTGATGGTGGACAAAATTTTCAAGAAGGCAATGAGTTTGATAGCTTAGCATTTGGTAATTATAATATTGTAATTCTTGATGCCTCTGGTGCTTGCGAATACAAAACCGTTATTCCAGTTGAGGTTGATGAAAGTGCCGAAATCTCAGAAAATAGCTTTAATTCAACGGACTTAGTAATCTATCCTAACCCTACAAAAGATCAGCTTTATATCGAACTCAAGTCGTATTCGAAAATATCAGAAGAAGTGAATATTGAAGTGTATGATAACTCGGGCAGACTTATTATCTCAGGCTCATTAATAAGTGAAAATAATGAAAAAACTAGAATATCATTAGGTGGATTAGAATCTGGAATATATCATCTCAAGTGTTATAATAAAACAGTCAATACTTATTTTAAAGTAGTTAAGATTAAATAGATAGGTGTATTTTAAATTTAGCAAAAAAGGATAACCTCATTTTATGCCTCAACATGAAAAAAATAATTCTATTATTTAGTTTACTTTTTTTTTAGTCAGACATTTGCCTCATTTCCTATTACAGAAAGGTATAGTTCAGTTACACATAATCAAAATGATGACTATAATTCTGTCGTACATGATTTAATTCCAATCTACAAAGCTGATGTCGAAAAGTCAATAAAAGTAAAGCGATTGTATAGAGTTTCTACTGTATTATTATCAGTTGTAGCTCTAGTGCTTAGTATTATTATAATCAACGCATTTAGGTGTTTAAACGATAGTTCACACTGTAATAATGAACAAGATGGTAATGGTGCCTCTGGAGCCTTATTTATGATGAATATATTAGCTCTAGTAGGATTTGGTTTAGCAATAAGAGGTCGAAACATTCAGCGTAAAGAAAACAGTTCTAAATAAACAAACAGAATTCTATTTGCAATCCTTTTCGCAACTGTTATATTTTAAGTTATACAAATGAAGTGTAATGATTAAAAAGCTCGAAACGTATATGAGATTTTTAGGCAGGTAAAATAATTCAAATGATTGATTTAATATCACTACAAGTAAAACTGCCCATGAAAGCCAAAAAGCTACTTTTAGTAAATGATTAGTGGAGTTTTTACTCACAAAGTAAATGGCGATAAATGATATTATTAAAAATAAATAGTCTATAGATTGCCACCATAGGGGAGCATCCGAACAGCAGCTGACCGAACAGGCTTTAGCAATAAATACAAATGGAGTGGCTACACAATGTATTAAACACAGTGAGCCTGAAATTATACCTATTCCGTCCTTTGTAATTAGTTTCATTTATTCAATCATAAAATCAATTGACAAATATATAATTATTTTTTCAATGCAACATTGTTGCATTGAATGTATTATTTTTGACTTTTAAAAGTTATTAAATCTTGTAAAAAAAATATTTTACTAAATTGTTTTTTATCAAATTTAAGTAAGATATTTAAATACTTTTATTGATGATTAATTATAAATAAAATTTTAAGAATATATGTTGCAATCAGAATCTATAACTTTTGCTTACGATAAGGTAAATCAGTTTTTATTTCCTGATATTAAATTAGAAAAAGAAGAGGATTTATTGATAATTGGAGAATCAGGTGTTGGAAAAACAACCTTAATTCAAATTCTTGCTGGATTATTAAAGCCTCAGTCTGGAAGATTAAAGTATAATGGACTTAGCTATCATGATTTACCCTCAAAGGAATTAGACCAATTCAGAGGGAAGCATATTGGAATGGTATTTCAACGTCCACATTTTGTGCGAAATATTAGTATTTTAGATAATCTACTTCTTTCGCTTTATTTATCCAATAATGAGCAAGATAAGGAACGTGCTATCCACCTATTAGAACATATAGGCTTAGCAGATAAACTGAATTGTAAACCAGACGAATTAAGTCAAGGGGAACAGCAAAGAGCAGCCATTGCTATGGCAGTAGTTAAAAATCCAGATATAATCTTGGCAGATGAGCCAACTTCAAGTTTGGACGATACCAATTGCGAGAAGATTATAACACTGCTTAAAGAACAGGCTTCAAGTACAAATGCCCAATTAATAATAATCACGCACGACAGCAGATTAAAAAGTCAATTTAAAAAATCTATTATATTATGAATATTAGACGATTAGGATGGCGAAATCTTCTGAGTAACCCTTTAAACACTACTCTTAGCTTGTTGCTAATGACCTTTGGTGTTGGTGTTATTTCATTGCTTTTATTGTTGAACAACCAAATAGAACAACAACTCAAAGCTAACCTCAAGGGAATTGATATGGTTGTGGGGGCAAAAGGTAGTCCATTACAGCTTATTCTTTCTAGTATATACCATATAGATAACCCTACTGGAAACATACCTTATGCTGAGGCAAATAAAATCAGTAAAAATTCATTAGTTGACTTTACTATACCACTTTCTTTTGGAGATTCTTATAATGGCTTTAGAATTGTGGGGACAACCTCACAATACCCTGAACTCTATGAAATAAGCCTGAAAGAAGGAAGGATGTGGAGTAGAAGTTTAGAGGTAGTATTAGGAAGCACAGTTGCAGATGTTCATCAACTGAAAATTGGAGATACATTTTATGGCACACACGGATTAGTTGAGGGAGGACACGTTCATGACGATTACGCTTATGAAGTTGTGGGAATACTAAAGTCTTCATATTCTACAATGGACCAACTAATATTGACTAATTCACATAGTGTTTGGAAGGTGCATAATCACGAAACTATTGACGACGATCATGATCATGCCAATTGTGACCACGATCATGAGGATGACCACCACGACCATGCCAATTGTGACCATGATCACGAGGATGACCACCACGACCATGCTAATTGTGACCACGATCACGAGCATGACCACCATGACCATGCTAATTGTGACCACGACCATAGTGAAGAGGTGGAGTTGAGCATATCTGAAGAACTAAGCATCCCTGATGATGCTATGATAACCGCTCTATTAGTGAAATTTAAAAGTCCAGTAGGTTTTATTCAGTTGCCTAGAAAAGTGAATGAAACAACAAGCCTACAAGCAGCAGTTCCAGCACTCGAAATAAGTCGTTTGACTTCCTTACTAGGTTTTGGTGTTAAAACCATTAATGGTATTGCTTACATAATTATATTAGTTTCAGGATTAAGTATATTCATTAGCTTATATAATTCTTTGAAAAAAAGACGTTATGAATTAGCGCTGATGCGTGTTCATGGAGCTTCAAAATGGCAATTAGTAAAGCTCGTATTACAAGAAGGAATGACATTATCACTATTAGGAGCTATTTTTGGTGTGTTAATCAGTCGATTAACATTGTTCTTCATGACATTTTTGATGGATCAAAAGTATGCCGTTAGTTCCTTTCAATTCAATTTAATTAATGAGGAATTTTGGTTATTCCCAATTGCACTATTTATTGGTATAGCAGCTTCCTTAATACCTACCATACAAACCTATAATATTAATATCCCTAAAACACTTTCAAATGCATAGATTACTTATCCTTTCTCTTTGCTTTTTTGTAAAATTCAGTTATTCTCAGATTGAAATTGACTGGAGTACACTTGCTGATGTTGAGTTTACCGATGTTTATATGGAAGAAGAAGATGAATACTTTTTATATCCTCACTTTGGGATGAATGTGCAAGAACTAGCAGGTAAAGAAGTTGTAATACGAGGTTTTGTATTAGCAATTGACCCCACTGATAATTATTACATTCTTTCAAAAGGACCGTTTTCTTCGTGTTTTTTCTGTGGCGTTGGTGGACCCGAAACCATCATTGAGCTAGAGATGAAGTCGAAAAAAGATGTTTTTATTATGGATGAAGTAGCAACTATGAAGGGGACGCTTAAGCTTAACTCAGACGATATTTACCAGTGTAATTACATTCTGCAAAACGCTGAAGTTTACTTAAGGTAAATTGCAATCCATTGATAAGATAAGTTTTTCATAATCATTTAGATACCAAGAAGTAAAAGTATTGATAGTATCCCTGAAAGCAGTCCAATAAGAGCTAGAACCCATCGACGCTTTTTTGTTAGTCCTATTATTCCGAAAATAATTGCTGTTAAGACAGATATTATAGTTAGTGCAGCCATAGCAAAAGCTAATACAACTGCACCAGCGAGTCCACCGCCTATGGTTAATACTAGTGCAGGAAGCCATAATATACCTCCAATAAGGCTGAGTGTGGCACTAACGTTCTTTTCTGTAGGGTAATGATGGGCTTCTACCTTTTCCAGTTCGCAAGAGTTGTGGCTATCACTAATAGGAAAGGAGGCATAGCATAGACTCAAGCTAAAAAAGGAAAAAATAAATAGCATTTTTCGCATAGTCAACCAAAGGTAAACTATTAATTGAACTACAAGGTGTAGTTTATGTTCTCATAAGAACTCCCATCATAAGAATATAAAGAAATACCGCCTAAGGTAGAGTATAGCCTTACCGCTGCAGGCAAAGACTTATTGCCGCTTTTTCAAAAAATTGATAGTTGGGTTACAAAGCATTATGTGAAGTAATCTATTTATACTTCTTTAATCACTAAATCGTCGTCAATTCTGAAACGTTCTGCGTAAACTCCTCCTTCTTCAGCTTCTCCAATTCCAAAAATCATTACGACGTGGCATTGCCAGTTTAGGTTTAGTAATTTTTTAACTTTTTTCTCATCGAAGCCTTCCATAGGGCAAGAGTCAAAGCCTTCTGCTACCAGTGCCATCATGAAATTCTGACAAGCCAGTGCAGTGGTTTTTGTTACGGATTCAAATAATTGATGCTTGTAAATAGGTCCTCTTTGAATGGGTCTAAAAAAGCCAACAATACTAAAGAAGATATAAAATATACGCTTAAAAATACCAAATATCCCAAAGCGATCGTGGGTGTAAGCTAAAGGAATTAAGGTATTGTAATACTTATCTACTAATGGATGAAGTTTTCCTTTTTTGAGGTGTTCCTCAATAATCATATTACGGTTTCTTTTCCATGTGTCAATTCTAGAAACAGAAACGACGATTTCTTTGGCAGTTTTTGCTGCATTCTGAGAGAAACACCTTTTAACAATCTTTTTTTTCTTTTCCTCATCTCTAATCCAATAAAATTCCCAGGGTTGAAGGTTGGAGGAGTTTGCTGCCAATACTGAAGCTTTAAGACATTTTCTCATGACAGACTCAGGAACTGGTGTATCTGTAAATCGTCTTACTGATCTTCTTTTATTTACTGCGTCAAAAAAATCCATAGGTTATTTCGAATTGTGTTTGATGATAGTTTTAAGCTCTTGTATTTCTAAAATGATATTTTGTTCTTGCTCAAGTATTGAACCTTCGAGCCTTAGTATTTGATTCTCTAATTCTATAATTTTATTTTGCTTCTTTTTAGATTTATTTAGGTCATTAATAAGCCATGCAAAAGCAATAAGTTCTATTATCAATAAAATTATCGTCAATATTATTTGAGTATCCATATTTTGCAGTAAAATTAATATAGGCTATAAAGCTAGACCTTTATTAGCTGCCATTTTGATAAAAATAAATATTCTATTCACTAGCTTTTGAACAGTTCTCTTTTCTCACATTCGTTATATATGAGTAGAATTAAAAGCCCAAAAATTAAGGATGAAATGATGAGTATAATATTTGAAATTCCATCTGTAAAAAACGACACTCTTATGAGAATTGTTGAGATAATAAAACCAGAATTTCTCATAATTTTATGGAATAGTTCTGAGTTAAAGAATGAAAATAATAGAAGTAATACGTCAATGATAATGAGTAGCTGAAAGAGTTCGTCAAAGAAAATGTTATTAATGGAAATCATTTGAGTGTTTGCCCATTGAGAATCATAAAGTCCACATATCCATGAAATAAAATGGTAGCTGGCTAGTGTAATGATGATTGGTACTAATATGGTAGACATCCATTTTTTGATTATTATAAATCGATTTAATACATCTGCACTTGATGTAGACTTGAATTTTATAGAATTACGCCTAAACAGATATATTAAGAGAAAGAGTACTAGTGATGCCCCTAAGTCAAGAAATATTTGGGTATTTGCTTCATTACTGAATAGGCTTTGGTTTAAATCTAGATTGGAGATATCTTTAAATATTCTTCTAATGATTATTAAGGTAATTATCTCGTACTGTTTAGA
>PKDP01000171.1 GCA_002862585.1 Flavobacteriales bacterium
GTATCTTGTTCATCAGTTTAAAATGACGATAGTTTAATACAGCCATGCTAGAAAACATCTTAATACATAAAATACTTTTTTTGGATGTAGAAACAGTTCCTGTTACAGCCGTTTTTTCGGAACTGCCTAAGGGGTTTCAAAGCTTGTGGGCAGAAAAAACACGTTGGCAACGTTCTCATCAGCAAAGTCCAGAGGAGTTTTACGGTCTTAAAGCGGGGGTAATGGCAGAGTTTGCTAAAGTCATATGCATTTCAGTCGGCTATTTGTATGAAAAGGAAGGGCAGCATTTTTTCAGAATAAAATCCTTTTATGGAGACGATGAGAAAGCAATACTAGAGGATTTAAAATTGTTGTTAGACGAAAAATTCGCCACGCCAAAACACTACTTGTGCGCACATAATGGCAAAGAGTTTGATTATCCCTTCTTATGCCGAAGAATGCTAGTCAACGGCATACAATTGCCCAAAATATTAGATATTTCTGGCAAAAAGCCGTGGGAAGTTCGTCACCTTGACACTATGGAAATGTGGAAATTTGGCGACTACAAACACTACACTTCTATCAAACTATTAGCAGCATTGTTTGGTATTCCTACACCAAAAGATGACATTGACGGCAGTCAAGTATCCAAAGTGTACTGGCAAGACAAAGACCTTGAACGCATTAAAAACTATTGTCAGAAAGATACCCTAACGGTGGCACAAATTTTACTTAAATACATGTGTAAGCCTATTCTCACAGAAGAGCAAATAGAAGTTGCATAATTAAAGGATAACCCCTAAATTGAGGCCATAAATATTACTATCATGAGCAATACCTTATTAGAATTTAAAAACTTAGTAACGGAATTTCATACAGAAGGAAAAGTAGTTACAGCAGTTAATAATATCAGCTTTACACTAAACAAAGGTGAAACTATAGGTGTTGTAGGAGAATCTGGTTCTGGTAAGTCGGTCACCTCTCTATCTGCAATGCGACTTATCCCAAGTCCTCCAGGAAAAATTGCTAATGGAGAAATCATTTTCCACAAAAAAGACCGCGAGAAAGTAGATTTACTTCAGCTTTCCGAGAAGGAAATGAGAGCTCACAGAGGAAATGATATCGCTATGATTTTCCAAGAGCCGATGACCTCACTAAATCCAGTATTTACATGTGGTGATCAAGTTATGGAGGCCATTATACTTCACCAAAATATGAGCAAGTCTGAAGCAAAAGACTTAACTATAAAATTATTTGAAGAGGTTCAGCTACCAGACCCAGATCGAATTTTTAGCACCTACCCACACCAAATTTCAGGGGGCCAAAAACAAAGAGTAATGATTGCAATGGCAATGTCGTGTCAGCCGTCTGTTTTAGTAGCCGATGAACCGACAACAGCTCTTGACGTAACTGTTCAGAAAACCATTTTGGAACTGATGCAGAAGCTGCAAAAAGAGCACGATATGGGGATATTGTTTATTACTCATGATTTGGGTGTTATTGCCGAGTTGGCCGATAAGGTTGTAGTAATGTATAAAGGAGATATCGTAGAGCAAGGAAGTGTTTGGGAGATTTTCAATAACCCTCAACATCCTTACACAAAAGGGCTTTTGGCATGTCGCCCGCCATTAGATAAGCGATATACATTTTTACCAACAGTTGGAGACTTCATGAAGACCAACGATAAAGGTGAGAATATAGCCAATGATATTTCAGTAGAAGAGTTTACCAAAGACCTAGTTATCTCTAAAAGCGAAAGAGATAAGGCACAAAAAGAGTTGTTTTCAAACGAACCAATTCTTAAAATCAATAAACTCAAAACCTACTTCCCTATTAGAAATGGATTCTTTGGCGGAATTACGGACTATGTAAAGGCAGTTGATGATATTAGTTTTGACGTTTACCCGGGTGAAACCTTAGGTTTAGTTGGGGAGTCGGGTTGTGGTAAAACTACTACAGGCAGGACAATACTTCGATTGAATGAGCCCACAGAAGGTCAAATGCTATACAATGGAAGGGATATTGCTTCCTTTGACGAGAACGAGCTGCGTGAGTTCAGAAAGGAAGTTCAGATAATATTTCAAGACCCTTACTCATCTTTAAATCCTAGAATGACAATAGGGAATGCTATAATGGAGCCAATGCAAGTGCATGGTATTCTGGATAACGATGAGGAAAGAAAGAAAAGAGTTGAAGAGCTATTAGAAAAAGTAAGTCTAGGGGCAGAACACTTTAACAGATATCCTCACGAATTCTCAGGAGGACAACGTCAACGAATAGGTATTGCTCGTGCCTTAGCTGTAAACCCTAAATTCATTATTTGTGATGAGTCTGTTTCGGCTTTAGATGTTTCTGTACAAGCTCAAGTGCTTAATCTCTTGAATGATTTAAAAAAGGAATTTGGTTTAACCTACATATTTATATCTCACGATTTATCCGTTGTAAAATATATGAGCGATAGAATGGTTGTGATGCAAAACGGTAAAATCGAAGAAATGGGTGATGCTGATCAGATTTATTCTGAAGCCAAAACGGCATATACGCAACGATTAATTGCCGCCATTCCTGAAGGAAGAAAAGAAAATATTAAAAAAGTCGCTAAAGCATAAACAGGCTTCTTTATTCATCCAGTCAAATAAGCCATCTATCCAATAATTTTATGAGTCATCAAAAAACACTTTTTTCGGGCTAAGCTTCGTTGTATATTTATACTCTTAAAGTAACGATAGCTTACGCTTCATAAATGAACTTGTTAAGGTCAAGTTGGATGTCGAAGTTAACGCCTCGACATCTTTTTTTATGGGTTCATTTCTGGAATATCTCCTTCAATTATTAATTCTCCCAGAGTAGCATTTTGAACTTCTTCAACGCTAACACCTGGCGCTCTCTCTAGTAATTTAAAGCCTTCATTTGTTACTTCCAAAACTGCCAAGTTGGTAACAATTTTCTTTACACATTTTACACCCGTCAGCGGCAAGCTGCATGATTTCAATAGTTTGCTTTCACCAGCTTTATTGGTGTGCATCATAGCAACGATAATATTATCTGCTGAGGCCACTAAGTCCATTGCCCCTCCCATACCCTTTACCATTTTACCAGGGATTTTCCAATTTGCTATATCACCTTGCTCAGAGACTTCCATAGCACCTAAAACCGTTAGCTGTACGTGTTTACCTCTAATCATTGCAAAGCTATTAGCAGAGTCAAAGAATACTGCTCCATCAAGCGTCGTTATCGTTTGTTTACCAGCATTAATTAAGTCAGCATCTTCTTCACCATCAAATGGAAAGGCCCCCATTCCTAATACACCATTTTCGGATTGAAATTCTACATTAATTCCTTCTGGAATATAATTGGCAACTAGTGTAGGGATGCCTATCCCTAAATTGACATAGTATCCATCTTTTAATTCTAGTGCAATTCGTTTTGCAATACCAATTTTATCTAGTGCCATTAGTCTTTAGTTCTTACGGTTCGTTGTTCGATTCTTTTCTCATAATTCGAGCCCTGTATTATTCGCTGTACGAATATACCTGGCGTATGAATACTTGCAGGGTCCAATTCGCCTGCCGGCACAATGTGTTCTACCTCGGCTACAGTTATCTTACCAGCCATAGCCATCATAGGGTTAAAATTTCTAGCGGTTCCCTTATAGATTAAGTTTCCTGCAGTATCCCCTTTCCATGCCTTTACAAAAGCAAAGTCTGCCTCAAGAGCACTTTCAAGAATATGAGGTTGCCCATTAAATTCTCTAACTTCTTTTCCTTCCGCTACCTCTGTTCCGTAGCCAGCCGGAGTATAGAAAGCTGGGATGCCGGCTCCACCGGCTCTGCATCGTTCAGCAAGTGAGCCTTGAGGTATTAAGTCCACCTCAAGTTCTCCACTAAGCATTTGGCGTTCAAACTCAGCGTTCTCACCAACATATGAGGAGATCATTTTTTTGATTTGTCTTTTTTGGAGGAGTAAACCTAATCCAAAATTGTCGACTCCTGCATTATTTGATATGCAAGTAAGTCCGTTAATCCCTGAGTTTGAGAGAGCCTCAATACAGTTCTCGGGGATTCCACATAAGCCAAAACCACCAAGCATGAAAGTCATATTGCTTTGAACACCCTTAATGGCTTCGTCAATTGATTTAACTTCTTTTTTTATCATGTTTTAAGTATTAAAATTCTTCTTCGTAATCTATTGTTCCCATGTCTTTTGATCCACAATCTGAGATTAAATCTATGGATTGTGGAATATCGAATTTATCAGGATAAACTCCTAAAGTAGTGGTATCTTTATATACCCTATCCATATATTCTGCCCAAATTGGCAGAGCCATATTTGCCCCCTGTCCATAGAAAGTTGTTCTAAAATGGACACTTCTATCTTCGTTACCGGACCATACGCCAGTAACAAGATTTGGTGTAATTCCCATAAACCATCCGTCAGAATTGTTCTGAGTAGTACCAGTTTTTCCGCCAATTTCGTTTCCAAACTTATATTTTCTTCTAAGCCTAACTCCCGTGCCCATAGTTACGTCTGCTCGCGGATTATATACCCCATCAACTACACCTTGTAACATTCTTACCATAAGGTCGGCAGTTTTCTCACTCATAGCCTCATTGGTTTTTGGGCTAAACTCTTGTAATAAAACCCCATTATTATCTTCAATTCTCTGAACAATAATTGGTTCTGTCCATATGCCTTTGTTTACAAATGTTGAGTATGCTCCTACCATTTCATAAACAGAAAGGTCAAATGTTCCTAAACAAATTGAGGGTACTGGCGATAAGTTACTTGTTATACCCATTTTTTTGGCTAGATCGAGCAAGGAGTGTGGCCCAAACTGCTTCATAATATAAGCTGTAATAGTATTTACAGAATTCGCTAATCCAAACTTAAGGTTCATTATCAAACCTTCATATTTATCGTCAGAATTTCTAGGCACCCAATCTTTATCGGGTAATCCCCATTGTTCCTTTTCAAATACAACTGGTACGTTTGGCACTTCATAACAAGGCGAATAGCCTTCTTGTAATGCTAAAGCATACAGAAAAGGCTTGAAGGTAGAGCCGACTTGTCGTTTTCCTACTTTTACGTGATCGTATTTAAAGTGCTTGTAGTTTATGCCGCCTACGTATGCTTTAACATGACCTGTATTTGGATCCATACTCATCATTCCCGAGTGAATGAAATACTTATAGTACCTTGTAGAATCCATCGGACTCATTATAGTGTCCACCTCACCTTTCCATGAAAAGACCGTCATAGGAACTTTTTTTCTAAATATTTTCTTTATTTCACTTTGTGACGTATTACTTTCTTTAAGTTTTCTATAACGCTCGGAACGTTTCATTCCTGATTCCAAAATGTTGTCGATTTGCTCTCTTTCAAAATCTTTTGGGAATGGTGCATTAGTATAGCCTTTCCAATGTTTGAAAAAATCGTCTTGTAATGAGGATATATGTGTCTGTACCGCCTCTTCTGCATACTGCTGCATCTTAGAGTTTATAGTGGTATAAATCTTTAGACCATCAGTATATAAGTTATAATTTGACCCGTCTGCTTTTACGTTATTGTCACACCATTTTTTCAAAACTCCTCTCAAATGTTCTCTTAAGTAGGGAGCAAGCCCTTCGTTGTGACTTGCTTTCTTAAAATCTAAAACAATGGGTAAGGTGGATATTGAATCGTATTCTGTCTTGGAGATGAAATCGTATTTGCTCATTTGAGAAAGAACAACATTTCTTCTGCTTTCTGTAAGTTCTAGTCTTCTGTTCGGATTGTATAAGGATGGGTTTTTGAGCATTCCTACCAACATGGCAGACTCTTGTAATGAAAGCTCTTTAGGAGTTGTATTGAAATAAATTTGAGCGGCAGATTTTATTCCTACGGCATTATTAATGAAGTCAAACCTATTGAGATACATGTTTAATATTTCATCTTTGGCGTATTGACGCTCTAGTTTCACAGCAATAATCCACTCCTTAAACTTTTGCATTACCCTTTCAATCCCTGATGCTGGGGTTTTGGTAAAAAGCATCTTGGCTAATTGCTGAGTTATGGTACTTGCCCCACCTGCACTACTTCCAGTTAACTGCCCTTTAACCGCTCTTAAAAGTGCACGGACATCAATCCCTGAATGTTCTCTAAACCGAATGTCTTCTGTTGCTAAAAGTGCATTTACTAATTGAGGTGATAGCTCATCATAGTTAATCTTACTTCTATTTTCAAAAAAATATTTTCCAAGTGTTACGCCATCTGAAGAAATGATTTCAGTGGCGAGATTATTCTTAGGGTTTTCCAATTCTTCAAATGAAGGCAAAGCACCAAAAAAGCCTGTAGAGGTTATATATAATACAACCGACAATAATATTACAGGACTAAGTATTACTAACCAAATAGAAAAGACCTTTTGTTTTATGGAAGTTAATTTCATAATTATTCTATGTTTTCAATCCTTAAGCCAATTTCCATTACTCCAGGAAGTTGCTCAATTTTAGAGAGATTACCATGTCTCATAGCTTGTTCAATTTTTAAGCTATAAGTACCAGACTCATTCAGCCGAACTTTTTTAAAGGGTACTTGTAAATCCCAAATGTCTCCTAGTCCATCACCCAACCACTTTCCGTCTTTTTGTGATAAAGTGTTTTCAAGAGTATCGACTTGAGTCGCACCAGATGGTGAAAGGATGTGTATAAATACCCACAGGTTTGAAAAGGGGTAGATGCTAGAATGACGAATATTTAAAATTAAGTTAACTTCAGATATAGTGTCCGTATTCTCAAATTCAAAGTTTGGCATTTGCCCCAAGCTCCACATATCGTTGTCGATTGATATGTTTTTTTCATAAAGCCTATTAGAATCACAAGAGCCCAATAGTACAGCGATTAAAAGTATGTAAATCCCCTTTATCATTTAGCGTTTGTTTTTCGTTTATTCAAGCGTTTATTTCTTGGATTTCGGCTTTTCGTTTTCTTATCAAAACGGTTGATACTATCTTGACCAACAACATTTTCATAGTCGTTTTTGTCAATTTCAATAGCAGTATCGAATCGTTCAAGTTTGTCGATAATTTTACCGTCTTCATTCTTTTCAATTATTTCGTTTACATAATCTAAGGGAAGCTCAACAATTGGACCCTTTGAAGGGTCATCGTAAGCGTACCACACTTTACGTTGAAAAATATCCATTTTGACAAATGAACAGCTGCCTGATTTAGTCTTGATTTTTGTCTGCGGACTAGGAAACTCTTTAATGCCTTCCATATAGCCATCTAGCTCAAAATTAAGGCAGCATTTAAGCTTTCCACATTGACCTGCTAATTTCTGAGGGTTGATGGATAGTTGCTGATACCTTGCTGATGAGGTGCTTACAGTTCTAAAATCGGTAAGCCAAGACGAGCAACATAGTTCTCTACCACAAGCACCAATGCCACCTAATCTTGCAGATTCTTGTCGAGCACCAATCTGCCTCATTTCTATTCTGATTTTAAACTCGGAGGAGAGACGTTTAATAAGCTCCCTAAAGTCGACACGTTCTTTAGCGGTATAGTAAAATGTGGCTTTTGTTTTATCTCCTTGATATTCCACATCACTAATCTTCATTTCTAGACCAAGATATTCGGCAATTTTTCTTGCTCCATACATGGTGGACTCTTCAAGTGCTGTTGCCTTTCGCCATTTGTCTACATCTTTTTCACTGGCTTTTCTGTAAATTACTTCAAGGCCGTCTGTAGAAGAGGTTTTTAACTTCTTTTTCATCTGAAGTTTTGTTAACTCTCCCACAATAGACACAACGCCTATATCATGACCAGGACTTGCTTCTACGGTGATGACGTCACCAACCACTAGATGAAAGTTGTCTTTGTTGAGGAAAAACTCTTTTCGACTGCCTTTGAATCGAACTTCAACGGCTTTAAATTGTTCTTTTTCCGAAGAAGTTTGAATGTCGGAAAGCCAATTAAACACAGACAGTTGATTACAACCGCCTGAACCGCAATTTCCATTGTTTTTACAGCCTATGGGAAGGCTGCTGCCACACGTTTTTGTCGAACATCCTGAACAACCCATACTTTAGTTAGTTTCTTGCAAAGTTATATTTTTAACATGAAGAAGAACAACCATTTTTAAGGTCAAATCCATAAAAATAAATTTTGAGCTGCCATTTCTAGAGATATGTTTGTGTGCTAACTCGATTTCTTCTATAATTTCAATGGCATTATTTTGATGAATAAAAGGGGCAAAGTTTTTGGTAAATTGCTCTTCTTTCTCTCTTACTTTTTGAATAGATGAGTCGGCAAAATTCTGCACTAAACTTTCCCTGACCATATGTAAAGCGTATTGTAAAAACCCTTTTTGTTGTTCTCTTCCCCAACGGGTTATCATGTCTACCCAAGACGTCAGTTCAATAACACGGGCTTTGTAACACATTCGCATCCAATTTTGAAACTCTTCCGTGTTTTGTTCCAGTAACTCACTTCCTTTAATCAATTTGAGAGCCTGTCCTATATTCCCTGATGACAAGTAACTGATTTCTGATGCTGTTTTTTCATCAACACCTTCTTTTTCAATCAGGTATTTCGTTAAGCTATTTTCATCGCAAGGTTCAATAGTTGTGTTTTGCAATCTAGACACTATGGTCTCTAACAAGTTCTCTGAAGAAGAAGTCAAAAGTATAAATATGGTTTTTTCAGGGGGCTCTTCAAGAAGTTTTAACAGTTTGTTAGCGGCTGGATTATGCATCTTTTCAGCATGCCAAATAATAATTACCCTGTATGAGTTTTCATAGGGTTTTAGAACGGTTTTTTTGCTGAGTTCGTTGGCCTCATTTACGCTAATGAACCCTTGTTTATTGGTGTCGCCCAAATTGAGGTACCATTCCTCTTCTGACATAAATGGATTGGAAGTAATAGCTCCTCTCCATTCTTCAATAAAATGGTCGCTAACGGGGCTTGTTCCTTTTCCAGTAATAACGGGGAAAACACAATGCAGGTCAGGGTGAATTAACTTTTCTGATTTGAGACATGCAGGACATACCCCACAAGAGTCTGAGGGCTTTTTGCTTTCACACATCAAATATTGGGCAAAAGATAGCGCCATAGCTAAGCCAGAAGAACCGTCTTCAGCAGTAAAAAGGTGTGCATGACTAAGCCTATTGTTTTCAATAGCATGTAGCAGTTGACTTTTTACTCGAACATTTGAAGGGATATCTTTGAATTGCATAGACCTATATCACTTGATTTCAAAGGTAATGAATAAATCCTTTTAGATTACTTTTAGAAAATATACATTTGCCTAAATTTTTTCATAATGATGACCTTAGACACATTTTCTTTTCAAAACAAACGCGTATTAATTAGAGTAGACTTTAATGTTCCTATGGATGCGGATTTCAATCTTACCGACGATACTAGGATGCGCGCAACCTTACCGACAATAAGTAAGATTCTTGATGGAGGCGGTAAGGTTATTCTTATGTCTCACAGAGGAAGACCAAAAGGGACTAACGATAGCTTGTCAATGAAACACTTGGTTCCTCACTTGAGCAAACTATTATCGCATGAGGTGAAATTCATTGACCAATGTGTAGGCGATGCGGTTGTTCAAATGACAAATTCACTAGAAAGTGGAGATGTTTTACTTATAGAAAATCTAAGGTTTAACGCTAAAGAAACGGCGGGCGATATTGCCTTTGCACAGGAGCTTTCAGAGCTAGGAGACATTTACGTTAACGATGCTTTTGGAACAGCTCATAGAGCTCATGCTTCAACAGCTATCATCGCTCAGTTTTTTGAAGGAAAAAAGTGTTTTGGCTATTTAATGTCTAACGAAATTGAAAACATTAATAAAATTACTGGCGATGCAAAAAAATCATTTACAGCTATTGTAGGCGGAGCGAAAGTGTCGTCTAAAATTTCAATTATTTTGCGATTAATGGATGAGGTTGACAACCTAATTATCGGCGGTGGAATGACTTTCACATTTATTAAAGCAATGGGCGGTAGTGTTGGAAACTCGTTAGTGGAAGAGGATAAATTAGACCTTGCTCTTGACATTATTCAAAAGGCAAAAGAAAATGGCGTTAGCTTATACCTTCCTTCCGATTCAGTAAATGCTGACCAGTTTGATAACGATGCTAAAACAATATATTCAAGTGTTGAAAATATACCTTCTGGATATATGGGCTTAGACATTGGAGAAAAGACAATTTCACAATTTTCAGAAGTTGTTCTTAATTCGTCAACCGTATTGTGGAATGGCCCAATGGGGGTATTTGAAATGAAGAACTTTTCTCATGGAACAAAAGCAATTGCTGAAGCATTAGCCAAAGCAACTCAAAAAGGAGCTTATACTTTAGTTGGCGGCGGCGACTCTGTAGCTGCTATCAATAAATACAGCTTGTCAGACAAGGTAAGTTATGTTTCAACAGGAGGAGGAGCTATGCTCGAGTACTTAGAAGGCAAAGTGTTACCAGGAATAGCGGCTATTATTGAAGATTAATCTTTTCTTCGG
>PKDP01000074.1 GCA_002862585.1 Flavobacteriales bacterium
TGTTTAACACTTAGCGTACTCATTAACTTTTCAAAATTACACGTTCGTTATCTCCCCATTCAACGGACACTCTTTCATCGGCAACAACGTCTATAGTATGCCCTACATAATTAGGTTGTATAGGCACATGCCTACTCAATCGGCGGTCAATTAATACCATTAGTTCTACGGACAGCGGGCGACCATAATCATGCAGTGCATCTAATGCTGCTCTTACAGACCTTCCTGTATAAAGGACGTCATCAATCAAGACAATCTTTTTGCCTTCTAAGGATACACTTAAGGATGTACTATTTGCTACTAGTGGATCTTCTCTCCTTCTAAAGTCATCTCTATAAAAGGTAATATCTAAGTTACCAACTTCTAAATTATAATCTGGGAAATTGCTTTCCAATGATTCTTTTATGCGTTGACACAGATAAATACCTCTTGGCTGTAAACCAATGAGAACAGTATTAGAAAAGTCATTGTGATTTTCAACTAGCTGACGGCACAATCTATTGATTATGATTTGTAGTTGTTGATGATCGAGTATGCTTTTGGGCTTGCTCATTTCAAAAAGCAAATATAAATTAAAAATTTGTACTGAATAAAAAAAAGACCTTATGAAACATAAGGCCTTTTAATTTTTATGAAAATAAGAAAATTACTTCCCTTTCTTTTCTTTTTTGTCCATACTTTCTTTCAAAGCAATTAGCTCATCCATATCTCCCAGAGTACTCTTTTGTTGAGACTTCTGAACTTTTTGAACTTTTTTCTTAGTACTTTTCACTTCTTCCATTTGTACTTCTTTGTAAATTACTGTATGAGACACAATAATTTTTTGAGAATCTTTTTGGAATTCAAGTACTCGGAAAGTCATTTTTTCGCCTACTTCAACTTTGCTATCATCTTCTTTCACAAGGTGTCTTTTAGGAGCAAATGCTTCTACACCGTGAGTAAGAATAATTGTAGCACCGTTTTTAGTAAGGTCTTTAACTTCTCCTTCGAGGTCAGTACCTTCACCGAAAACAGTTTCGTAACCGTCCCATGGGTTGTCTAGTAATTGCTTAACGCCTAAGCTTAATTTTCTAGAGCCTATATCGATTTCCAATACTTTAGCGTCTATCTTCTCACCTACTTTAGTAAAGTCAGATGGGTGCTTAATTTTCTTATCCCATGAAAGGTCAGAAATATGGATTAAACCATCAACACCTTCTTCTAACTCAACAAAGATTCCGAAGTTTGTAAAGTTACGAACTATGACATTTTGAACACTTCCTACAGGGAATTTAGACGTAATTTCTGTCCAAGGATCTGGAAGCAATTGCTTCATACCTAATGACATTTTTCTGTCTTCTCTGTCAAGTGTTAATACTTGAGCTTCAATTTCTTGACCTACTTTTAGGAAGTCACTAGCACTTCTTAGGTGAGTAGACCATGACATTTCTGAAACGTGTACCAATGCTTCGATTCCTGGTTGAACCTCTACAAAAGCACCATAGTCAGCAACAACAACCACTTTTCCATTGATTTTGTCACCGATAGAAACTTTCTCATCAAGAGCATCCCAAGGATGCGAAGTAAGTTGTTTTAGTCCTAACTGAATTCTTTTCTTTTCATCATCAAATTCTAAGATTACAACATTAATTGTAGAATCTAGATCAACGATTTCATCTGGATGATTAACTCTTCCCCATGATAGGTCAGTAATGTGGATTAATCCGTCAATACCACCTAAGTCAACAAAAACACCATAAGATGTAATGTTTTTAACAGTACCTTCAAGAACCTGTCCAACTTCTAGTTTAGACATTATTTCTTTCTTCTGTTCTTCGAGGTCAGCCTCGATAAGTGCTTTGTGAGATACTACTACATTACGGAATTCGTGGTTAATTTTCACCACTTTAAATTCCATTTTCTTTCCAACGTAATCGTCATAATCACGGATAGGCTTAATATCAATTTGAGATCCTGGTAAGAAGGCTTCTAATCCTAGAACCTCAACAATCATACCACCTTTAGTTCTACATTTGATAAGACCTTCAAGAACGATATCTTTATCGTGAGCTTCGTTCACTTTTTCCCATGAACGGAATACTCTCGCTTTCTTATGAGAAAGGATTAATTGACCTTTTTTGTCTTCCTTTTTCTCAACAAGTACCTCAACAGCGTCACCAACTTTTAAGTCTTCGTTGTATCTGAATTCATTTCTAGAAATGATACCGTCAGATTTGTAGTTAATGTTTACAATAACTTCTCTGTCAGTAATGGATACTACTGAACCATCTAGTACTTGGTCAGTGTCAATGGTACTAAGAGCCGATTCGTAGTCTTTCTCTAAACCGCTTCTTTCATCTTGGGTATATTCTTCAGTACCCATTTCATAAATTTCCCAATCGAAATCTTTATCTTCTTCTGCTGAAGTCAATCGCTCCACTTCTTTAGTTTCAGCTTCTACCGTTTCTAATTCAGTAGATTTAGCTTCTTCAGCTACAACTTCTTCAGTTTCAACTTTTTCTGCAGAGGGTGTTTCTTCACCAGCGGCCTCTTCTTTAGCTGGTACTTCTTGAACAACTTCTTTAGTTGTTTTCACTTCTTCAACAGCTTTTACTTCTTCTTTTGGTTTTAATTCTGATTTTTTGGATGGAGTTTTTTTAGCAGTCGTTTTCTTTGCAGTCGTTTTCTTTGCAGTCGTTTTCTTTGGAGCAGCGGCTTTTTTAGTCGTTTTTTCTGCTTCTGTTTTTTTCTCTTCTGACATAATGGAATGTCTCAGTTTGTATTTCACTGTAATTGCTTGAGTTCAGCGAACAAATACGTGAAAGTATATTAGTTTGATTTTTATCCTTTTATCCTCAATTATTCGCAAAAGGTTTGCAAATGTATAAAAATATACTGTTCGAACTACTTTTTTTTCTCGATTAGCTTATCGAGGAGATGAAAAGCACGTTAAAGCTGTTGATAAAAGACCGCTTCATCAGTAAAAGACAAAGGAGGCTTACTAGAGAATAGACCGTAAATTGACGAACCACTACCGCTCATCGAAGTATATTTAGCACCGGCCTTTGTAAGTGTATTTTTTATGGCAAGTAATTTGGGATGATGCTCAAAAATGCTGTCTTCGAAGTCATTTTTCAATCTCCAATCAGATAATGGCTTTTGAGTTTCATCCACCAAAGAAAAATCAGAGGGCTTTGGCGTAACTCCAGAAAAAGCTTCAGAAGTAGATACAAAAACATCGGCTTTCACCACCACTAAATGATATCCTTTTAAGTCAATATTTACTGGAATAAGCTCTTCCCCCACACCACTGGCAAATGAAGGCACATTGTCAATAAAAAACGGACAGTCAGCACCCAATCTTAGAGCATAGCCCTTTAATTCTTCATTTGATACCCCTAAATTGAACTGTTGATTAAGGCCCATTAGAGTAAAAGCAGCATCAGATGAGCCTCCTCCTAAACCCGCGCCAGTAGGAATGTTTTTATGAAGGTGAATAAATACATCTGGGATGTCATAGTCGGCTTTCAGCAGTTTTAAAGCTTTTTCACAGAGGTTTTCTCCTCCCTCTACTGTAATTCCTGTACACTTAAATCCTGGCGTAGATGAAGGAATGATTTCCAAAACATCTTTCCAGCCTACAGGATAGAAAATAGTTTCTAAATTATGATAGCCATCTTCTCGTTTAGATACGATATTTAGCCCTATATTTATTTTCGCGTTTGGAAAAAATAACACTGTTGAAAAATTTAATTGTCAAAAGACAAAAGTAATCACATAAATTTTTCTAAACTTGAAATTCTTTTTATTTATTTTAAAATTCGAAATTTACTCGAGTAATGACAGATATAGAATACCTAGATTTTGAAAAGCCTATTGAGGATTTAATGCACAATCTCAAACAAGCCGAACAATTGGGCAGAGAGGGCATTGAAATAAATCAAACTATTACTGACCTCAAAAAGAAACTTGAGGAGAAAAAGAAAGAGATTTATGCTGACCTTTCAGCATGGCAAAGGGTACAAATTTCACGTCACCCTCAACGTCCGTATACACTAGAGTATATTGAAGCTATAACCGATGACTTTATAGAATTACACGGCGATAGATCTGTGAAAGACGATAAAGCAATGATTGGCGGCTGGGCAAAGATTAATGGTAAAACATTCATGGTCATTGGTCAGCAGAAGGGTAAGAATACTAAGATGCGTCAGCATAGAAACTTTGGTATGGCAAACCCTGAAGGCTACAGAAAGGCTCTAAGGCTAATGAAGATGGCAGAAAAATTTAACAGACCAGTCATTACCTTTATTGATACACCTGGTGCTTATCCTGGCTTAGAAGCTGAAGAAAGAGGACAGGGCGAGGCTATTGCCAGAAATTTAATTGAAATGATTCAGCTAAAAGTGCCTATTATCTGCATTATTATTGGTGAAGGGGCTTCAGGTGGTGCTTTAGGCATTGGCATTGGCGACAAGGTTATGATGTTAGAAAACACTTGGTATTCAGTGATTTCACCAGAGTCGTGTTCATCTATTTTATGGAGAAGTTGGGACTATAAAGAACAAGCTGCGGATGCCTTGAAACTGACGTCTCACGACATGCTGAAAAACGGCTTGATTGACGGAATTATTAACGAACCTCTTGGAGGGGCACATAGAGATGCCCACTTCATGAGTAATGAAATAAAACAATCTATTCTTAGTCTGACTAAAGAGTTGGAAACTAAAACTGCTGAGAAGCGTATCAAAGAACGAATAGATAAATTTGGAAACATGGGAGTGTTTAAGGAGTAGTGATTGATTATGGAAAAGAAGAAAGCAAAGAAGACAGTAAGTAAACCCAAAGTATTAAGTTCCCCTGATGGAAAGTTACCTCCACAGGCTATTGAGCTCGAACAAGCAGTGCTTGGGGCTTTGATGATTGATAATGACGCTTTATCAAATTCAATTGAGCTTTTAAAACCTGAAAGTTTTTATCAGACAGAACACCAAAAGGTTTTTTCTGCTGTTGAAGATTTATTCAATAATACTCAGCCAGTTGATATCCTTACCGTAACTAATTTACTAAAACAAAAAGGCGATTTAAAAGACGTTGGTGGTGCCGCTTTCGTTTCCAAGCTCACCGAACGTGTAGCATCGGCAGCCAATATAGAAACACACGCCAGAATTATTGCTCAAAAATTCATCCAAAGAGAGCTTATTCGTATTTCGTCGAGTACCATTAAAGATGCTTATGATGATACTACGGATGTCTTTGATTTATTAAATGCTGCCGAGCAAGGCTTATTCGAAATTTCTGAAGGAAATATACGAAAGAATTACGATAAAATGAGTACCCTGATTCGTCAGGCACTAGAACAAATCGAAGAAATTAAAAATAAAGAAGACGGACTTAGTGGTATTCCATCAGGCTTTGCTGACCTAGATAGAGTTACCTCAGGGTGGCAAAAATCCGACTTGGTCATTTTAGCAGCTCGTCCTGGTATGGGTAAAACCGCTTTTGTACTGTCTATGGCACGAAATACAGCTGTACAATTCAATAAGCCAGTAGCCGTATTCTCTTTGGAGATGTCTTCTGTACAGTTGGTCAACCGTCTAATTTCAAGTGAGTCGGGCATTCCAGCAGAAAAATTAAGGAAAGGTAACCTCGAAGACCACGAATGGATACAGCTCAATCAGCAAATAACCTCTTTGTCGGAAGCTCCATTATTTATTGATGATACTCCTGCCCTAACGGTCTTTGAGCTACGAGCCAAATGCCGAAGACTTGTAAGAAACAATGGTGTAGAAATGGTAATTATTGACTACCTACAGCTAATGCATGCCGGTAACTCCAACAAAAGCGGAAACAGAGAGCAAGAAATTAGCACCATTTCACGATCCCTAAAAAGTATCGCAAAGGAGTTAAACATCCCTATCATTGCACTGTCACAGCTGAGTAGAGCAGTGGAAACTAGAGGGGGCGATAAACGTCCTATGCTCTCCGACCTAAGAGAGTCAGGAGCTATTGAGCAAGATGCCGATATCGTATGCTTCATTTACCGACCAGACTACTACGGCTTTACGGAATGGCCTGACACCTCACCAGGGCAAGACCCCGATTGCCAAGGGCAAGGGGAAATCATTATTGCTAAGCACCGTAACGGTTCTTTAGAAAACATTAGACTGCGATTTATTTCTCACTTGGCTAAATTTACTGATTTGGATGCCTTCGGATTCAGCAATGACGATGTTATGCCATCTAGTATGAACAACGATGCTCCTTTCTAAGATGTGCAAATACATTTTACTTATTCTTTTTGGCTTTGGTCAGATTAACGCCTTTGCATCCTACTTGCTCATTCCTATGGATGATAGTCAGAACAACCACCTCAAAGCTTATGGCATAGCCTTCTGGGCATTGGAGCAAGAACAAACGGTAGACTGGCTGCTCAACTACAGAGGCGGTAGCTTTATGTTGAAATACCAACTAGCCTTTGAGAAAGAATGTAAAATTAGAGGCGTATCATATGACGTTATTGCCGATGTGCAATCTACCCAAATACTCAGAGAAATTGCCAGTCCAGAAGTTAACCAAGATGTAGTGAAACTGGAAAAAGCGCCTAAAATAGCGGTCTATTCTCCTAAAAGTAAATTGCCTTGGGATGATGCCGTTACACTAGCACTGACCTATGCTGAAATACCCTACGACCTATTATATGATGAGGAAGTGATGGATGGCAAACTGCCTCTTTATGACTGGCTACACCTTCACCATGAAGATTTTACAGGCCAATACGGTAAGTTCTATGCCGCCTACAAAAATGCCGAATGGTACAGAAAGCAAAAGCAAGATTTTGAAAAATCAGCACAAACCATGGGCTTCCAAAAAGTATCTCAAGCCAAGCTAGAAGTGGCTCTAAAGATAAGAGAATTTACCGCTGGTGGTGGCTTCCTCTTTGCTATGTGTTCGGCCACGGACACCTACGATATTGCTTTAGCTGCTAAAGATTTAGATATTTGTGAGTATATGTTCGATGGCGATGGTGCCGACCCTCAGGCTCAAGAGAAATTAAACTTTGATAATACGTTTGCCTTTAAAAACTTTAGCATTGAAAAAAATCCCAATACCTACGAGTACTCTAGCATTGATGCCACACGAACACGACGTCTCAATCAGTCATTAGATTTTTTTACACTTTTTGAATTTTCCGCCAAATGGGATCCTGTGCCAACCATGTTGTGCCAGAACCACGAGCAAGTGATCAAAGGCTTTATGGGGCAAACCACTGCCTTCAAAAAAGAATACATTAAATCCGATGTTCTGATAATGGGCGAAACTGCTTCAGTTGATGAGGCACGCTATATTCATGGTAAATTTGGCAAAGGTACTTGGACGTTCTATGGCGGCCACGACCCTGAAGATTACCAACACAAAGTGGGTGATCCTAAAACAGAACTCGAGCTTCACCCCAACTCTCCTGGTTATCGTCTTATCTTAAACAATGTCCTCTTTCCCGCTGCTAAGAAAAAGAAGCAGAAGACGTGAATTGGAACTGCTTTAAATTGCAACGACTATTCTGAACGGAGTGAAGAATCTGCTTATGATGTGACTCTTCGCCACGCTTAGAGTGAGCATGGTGTGGATTTAACAATCTTACTTAAATTCCAGTTTTTCCACGCGTTTTAATAATTGATCTAATGTGGATTTCAAAATTTTTATTTCTTTATCTTTTTTATCCAATTGTTCTGGTTATTCTTTTATGGCTTCTATAAAGTAGACTGAAAGTCCATTGTAATTTACCGATAGTGTACCTATCTCATCCTTTTGTTGGAAAATTAGTTCTGGTGCTAATTATTGTAGCTCTTGTGCAACAACTCCTGAAACTCGTCATGTATTATTACTGTGATTTTTAGAGTCTTTCCAATTCCAATGAACTCCGCGCATTTTCAAAACTTTAGATAAGCCATTTTCAACAATAGATATTTTGTCCTTTAGTCTTTGATCAGTGTTAGGTGTAATGGTACCTGTAGCCAAAATATTACCACTGACATGCAGTCGTTGAGTGGGTGTAGTAATACCAAAATTAACATTACAATTACCAGAAAAGCTCACCGCCTCTAGAACATCATAAATAGTAGTACCAGATTTAGTCGAAATTTATTTTAATCGTTTTGTAATTTCCATAATAATGAAAACTTAACTGCAGTAGGTTGACTAGGATAATTAGGCATTAAGTAATGTGGTGAATTTGAAATTAATTCATTCAAATTTAAAATTTGAATATTAATATTCATAGAATGAACTTGAAAAGTAATAAAAGAAGAAATAAAAGGTAAAGCTCCTATTTCCTGATTATTCTGCAATTGAAATGAAGATAAAGCTGGATTATAAAGCTTGGCATAATATGGCGTAAAATAATTAACCTTAGCACCAATCTTAAAATCTAATAGGTCATCAAAAAATGCATCTTGAAACCAGAGGGAAAAAGTCGTATTAACATCAGGGTATCTCAAAATATTGGAATTATTTGACCACTGATATTGAAAGGTATTAGAAGCATGTAAATTTAGTAGCTTCCAACCTAATGATACAATATTATCAAAATGAATAATTGATGAGCTATTTTGAAAATATGAAGCGTTCACGTTCAAATAAATATGATTCGTAAAATTATTCAAAGTTGTTAAAAACTTAAAATGCTTAGTTCTAAATTGATAATAAAACCTTTGTCTAGTCTCCTGATTAAATTCATTATTATAAATAAAATAATTAGAATAAAATCTATTGTAAAATATAGGTATTCTAAGTCTATTAGCTTCAACGCTTAAAAAGTGCTTCGACTTCTTATTTTCAAAAATCTTTGAAGCTGTAAAATCGTATTGAGAGGAGTCGAATGCTTTAAATCTAGCAGATAATCTTCTATCTGAATTTTTATAAGTAAATTCTATTCCGTTATGAACATCAGTAGAGTCAATAAAATGTATAAAATTATGTCGCCTTTGTAAAATATGAGATACACTGAAATCAGCGTATTTTAATCCAATACTATTTGTAATTAATGAATAGGATAACGAGTCATTAGTAGATAAACTATCAATATAATTATGTTCATAAAAATTCGCAGTTAAATCATTATCTCTATAAACTCTATGTGCCTTGAGAATTGAGAATTCATTAATAACAGACCAATTGTCCGTAAAATTGAAATTCTGAGAAATAGAGTGAAACCTATTCTTGGAATAATTTTCTGAAGAAATTAAATTGGTTTGATAAAGTAATGGATCATCGTAATCTTCAACAGCATAATCTATAATACCACCATTTTCATCCATTCTAATTTTTTGATAAGATAAAATAGCATCAAAATTATAGGTAGATTTCTTATTATGAAATGAAAGATTAGATTTCACATCATAAAGCTTGAGGGCTTCTCTGCTAAATACACCTTCTTGAGAAAATTTTCTTATATCTAAGTCGTAAGATAAATAGTCTGTTAATTTCTGAGTATGCTCTATATCAATCATTTGGCCTTTAGTAGAAAAGGATTGATATTGAAGTTCAGTACTCCCAAATTTTGTGGTATCTAAAGAAAATGACTTTTCTGAAGAATTTAAAAAATCAATAAAGTATAATTTATTGGGAAAAGAAATTGAATCACTCCATTGTGAGTAAGAAAATAAAGGTAGAATGAAAAAAATGAAGAGGTACTTTTTCATGACACAAATAACGTTCAAAAAAGGATAAAAAAAAAGCCCCGAATCGAAAGGAACGGGGCTTATAAAAGGTTGGCGGCGACATACTCTCCCAGGGGTTAACCTAGTACCATCTGCGCTAGTGGGCTTAACTTCTCTGTTCGAAATGGGAAGAGGTGGAACACCACTGCAATAGCCACCATAAACTCATGAATAAGATTATGATATATTGTAAAAAAGAAAACAATTTAGTTAGAGTAAATCAACTACAAAAAGCTAAAGGGTAATTAGTATCACTCGGCTATGACATCTCTGCCTTTACACCTATGACCTATCAACGTTATCGTCTATAACGACCCTTAAAAGAAATCTAATCTTGAGATGAGTTTCGTGCTTAGATGCTTTCAGCGCTTATCTCATCCAGACATAGCTACTCTGCGATGCAACTGGCGTCACAACAGATACACTAGAGGTCTGTCCAACTCGGTCCTCTCGTACTAGAGTCAGGTTCTCGCAAATTTCTAACGCCCACAACAGATAGAGACCGAACTGTCTCGCGACGTTCTGAACCCAGCTCGCGTGCCACTTTAATGGGCGAACAGCCCAACCCTTGGGACCTTCTCCAGCCCCAGGATGTGACGAGCCGACATCGAGGTGC
>PKDP01000090.1 GCA_002862585.1 Flavobacteriales bacterium
CCTCGCGATACGCCGCCTCTACCTGCGCGTACGGGTGCGGCGGCAGCGCCGAGAGCGCCGCGCCGTCGGCCGCGTCTGCATAGCGCTGCGCCACCTCCGGCCCGAAGAGCCCTTGCAGCTGCCGCAGAGGGTTGACTGAGATGAGGATGGGCCCGACGGCCGTGTAGATGGCCTCTCGCTCGTACCGCACCCGCAGGTTGTGGACGATGCTAGCTTCGGTGAGCAGATTGAATCGCACCATGTCGTCGCCACCCTGGAGCGCAAGCGGGTCGGCCGGCACCACCTGCGCCGCCGCCGCCGCCGCCAAGGTGCGTGTGCTCCCATCTACGAGGCGCACGTCAAGCCCTGCCTCGGTCAGCTGCACCACGGTGGCGGACAAGTAAGCGTGCTCGAGGTCCGGGACGAGCACACGGTCGCCTTCACGGAGGCCCATTCTGTTGGAGGGAGTGAAGATGCCGGGCTGTGCGCAAGCACTGATAGGCAAAGATTCTCCGCCTCACAAGCATTTCAAGCAACTCCCAGGGATTCAAGAGAAAATAGACGCTTAAGTGATTCAAGCAACAAACAGGATTGCGTCCTGCGATCCCGTATGTCTTAATAACTTCTGTTTTCCTCCCAGAAAAAACAGACATTTTTTCAATATCGTCTAACTTTCTAATGTTAAATGTCTCAAAATCACTCGCCATCACCTCTACATTTTTTAAAGAAATCAAAAGTGGAGATAATTCAATTATTTGAAAACTTGAATCTTGAATACTTATTTGGCCTGTGGTATATCCTTCTAAAACAAAGAATAAATCTAAAGAATTTTTAATAGACGATGCATTAAACAGCCCCTCTGTGTTTGATTTTACTAAGAAGCCGAGATCTTTATCGTAAACCTCAACATCTTTCAAGGGCAAGCCTAAAGTAGAAATAACTTTGCCCTTAAAGATGTTTTGTGCAAATAATTGATTAGATAAAAGAAAAAAAAATATAATTACACCTCTAAACATTCTCTGCGTTCTATTAGAGATTAGTCCCCGTCGCCGCTAATATAGTCAATGCCAACACCCATTGCCATTGTCATATCAATTTTAAATTTAGCAACAACAGATTGGATTAAATTAAATGTGTTTAAAATTTCATCATTATTTTGTGTTATTTGTAATGCAAAATCATTGTCTAAATTGTTAATGGACATGTAAATGTTGTCAAGTTTAATTAAAATATCATCAGCTAAGACTCCCTCTTGTAAAAAATTCAGATAGGTATACATTGATTCTCCAATTACAGTGTTGTCATCATATTTTCTTCCCTCAAAAACATTGTATATGCTCTCAAGAGAACTCAATGCTAATGATTTTGAGATGTCGCCCGCATAGTAACCTTCTGTTTTTTCAGGAAATGTTTGACCGCCTGAAAAATATCCGGCTGGTATGCCGAATTTATTTGTTCTAAAACCTTTTTCATAATGATAAATAAAATCATTAATTAATAAGTTTAAACTTGAAGTGGCTGTGCTAGAGTTGTCGTTTACAATCATAGATCTATTTTTCAACCACCAGTTGAAAACTAAAGATGTATTTGATGTCATTTCGGAAACTATATCGCCGATTAAAGTTAGCGATGAAGAATTATTTAGGGTGTTTAAAATTTCTTCATCAGTGGCCTCAATACCATAAATCAAATATTCTAAGGCTGGAAAACCCTGATTATCTAAAAATGCTGGATTAAATTGTGCTATCCCATTTATAATGTTTTTAGTACGATTAACATCAGTAGGATAGGTGTTCATCTTAAATCCATATAAAATATCTTCTCCTTTTCCAAAGTGGCTAAAAACTTCAATGTGTTGCCATGCTAAGTATGCGTCAAACCAAGAAGATCTTAAAGAATTCAATGCTGTAATATCAGATGGATTTTCAATATAGTAGCTTGAAGATACGTCAAGATCTTCAAGCTTAAGCTGAAATTCCTGAAAAGATAGCATAGCTATGTTATCATAAATGTTTGAAAGGCATTGAACTCTATCAAATTCATCGGATAAACTTGGCGGGACATTATCATTAGAGTCCCCCCCTCCACAAGAAATTAAGAATAATAATGAAGTGCAAAATATTAATAATTTAGACATAAAAACATGTTTTTTAATAAGGGGCGCTAATTTAGCGCCCCTTTTGATTTAGGGTTTAATTATAAATTAAATGATGCTTGTATGTCACTAGCCATTTGATTTAGCTCTGAACTTGTTATATCCCATAAACCATTACCACTCGATAATGTTTCTAACATTGAATTAACTTCAGAAAAAGAGAAATGTGGGGCGCCATCATTGTAAGTGAACTGTAGTGACACTACAAATCCTACTCCCTCAGAAAGGCTATGAAAGAAATCTCCATTTCGCTCTCCTCCAGCATCAAGATGTTCTGCAGCACCATTAAGGTAGTCATATGCTTTTTGACCTACAATGTGAGAAATATGATTCTTAATTGTAGTTGCTTCACTCATCTTTACATCAGAATAGATGTTTGTTCCACCGGTAGACGCGTCCATTGTGATTGCCTCTCTTCCCATTTTAAACGCATCGTATATTGGTGCTTGTATATCTGAAAAGTTTGACTTTACATAGTATTTGTATAGTAAAACATCGCCGTTTGTTACACCAAGATCATAAACACCTTGATTGGGCTGTAATCCATATAGATATCCATAACCTTCATCCCAGTGGTGCTCCATGGTTGTATAACCCCCGTTATCACTACGAACATTATCAACATCATCACCTATCTTTATTTCTGATAAATATCCATTAATAATTTGATCAGCACAAAGAGCGCCAATAAGACCTTTAGTAAATAGTTGATCTAATTCCATACCCTTTGCATTAAGCTCACGAGTATCAGTACCATCTGGTAAGACACCTGCCACACCAGATGAAGCCGTGGTTCCAGCTACCATAGCGGGGACAACATCAGATGTAAACTCAGTAATCCAACCATTAAACATAGCTAGTATTTCAGTTGAGTTAGCACTGTAACCACCTGTTTTGTTTGATACTTTCTTACCTGAATTTGAGTAGTTTAATGCTGAGTTATAAAACCCTTCTCCTAAATTAAACATTTCATCTATTTCAGCAAATGTTGCATCACTCTTACCCATTCTTGAGCAAATAATAGCAGCTTGATGAAGTCTAGTTGTTTGACCACCAAAACTAACGGTCTCTTCACCATTATCATCAAGCCAACTGTATTCAGTGGGCGGATTTACATCAGCTGGAATAGGATCGACTGGATCCGAATCTCCCGAGCAGGATACTAAGATAAATGCAAATGTAGAAACAATTGCAATTGAAATTTTATTAAAATTTTTCATTTTTGTGTAAAGTTTAGTTTAATAATTATGGTGCAAATATACTATTATTTATAATTGGTCTAAATAAAAATAGTATTTTTGAAAAAAAAATGAAAGATGAAAAAAATTAGAATGATATTATCGATTGGACTTGGCCTATTTTTTATTTACAAGGGTATTGGCAAAATCTCTAGTGATAAACTAAAAAAACTAGATAAGCAATTAGTTGAAGAGTATATTATAGAAAATGATTCATACGCCCCTCCAGTTGGATATAAAATAGTCATGAATACATTTAAACAGTCTGGTTATTTGGCGTTTGTTTCTATTTTCCAAATTGTAGCTGGTATATTAATAATCATTCCCGTGACGAGGCTAGTTGGCTTATTATTACTTTTACCTATCATTTTTAATATCTTTTTTATGCATATTTTCTTCGACGATCGTCTTGACGAAAATATTATTACAGGCAGCATATTGACACTTACAATTTTCTTGTGTGTTTTCTATCTGAAAAACATCAAGCATATAATTTTAAATAATAAATAATTTTTAGCTTAAAAAGTTATGTCATTAGCTAAGTTATTAAACATTATCGTAGATACTTATGAATTGAGCAAAGACCATTTTTTAGGTCCAGAAAATAGGATTTACTATCTATATCTTTTGTCTTCGTTGCTTTTAGCTTTATTTGTTTATATAAGAAAAAAGAACAAAAAATCTTTTTTTTCTTATCTTTTTGATAAAAGAATATGGACGAGTAAATCTGCTCTAAACGATTATTTAATCTTTAGTTTTAACAATCTTTTCAAGATTTTATTTATTGGTCCTTACTTGATTATAGGATTGTATATAGCTTTTTATATAAATGAATACCTTATAATTTGGTTAGGCTTTCCAAAGAAAAGCTTATCAATAGGTCAGACCATTTTTTTCTACACAATTGCTTTAACATTAATAAATGATTTTTTGAGTTATATTGTACATTTAGCTTTACATAAAATACCCATATTATGGGAATTTCATAAGGTTCATCATTCTGCAACAACAATGAATCCAATAACCCAATATAGAATACACCCAGTTGAGCTTATTTTGAATAATGCAAGAGGAATAATGGGATTTGGTATTGTCACAGGTATATTTGATTATTATTCAAACCACGAATTGGATACCGTAGTTTTTATTGGAGCTAATATTTTTACATTTTTATTTATGTTTTTTGGCGCAAACCTTAGACATTCACATGTAAAGTTAAAGTACCCTAGTTTTTTAGAGTATATTTTTATTAGTCCTTATCAACATCAAATACACCATAGTATAAATAAACATCATTATGATAAAAACATGGGTTCTAAACTTGCCATTTGGGATTTTATATTTGGAACTCTTATTCTTTCTAAAGAAACTTCAAGAATAAGGTTTGGAGTTGAAGGAAATCAGAAAGATTACTCTTCTTTTACAAATTTAATTTGGTTACCTTTTTTAAAGGCTTTCAATCTTATTAAGCTACTAAAAAAAGTTCGAGATTAGAAAACTTTGGTCCACCAAAGCGGAATCCAGCTCATTTTGAGATAGTTTTCCGCTTTTTAATTTTTACATGGCCCTGCATTTCTTTAGAATTTAAAAGTTGATTGCACCAAAGATTTATACGTTCATTAGTTAATTCGGACTGATTATCTTCGTCGATGGCTAAACCATAAAACATATTCTCATTAACTAAACCTTTTGATTCTTGAAATTCATATCCCTCTGTAGGCCAATTACCAATTATAATTCCTTTATTTTTTAATATTTCTTTAGCTATAATTCCCATACCATCAACAAAATTATAATCATACCCCCACTGATCACCAAGGCCGAAAATAGAAATCACTTTTCCAGAAAAATTAATTTTCTTAAAATTATCAAAATAATTTTCCCAATCACTTTGTAAATCTCCAACATACCAAGTAGAAAGGCCAAATATTAAAAAGTCAAAACTTAAAATTTTTGCCTCATTAACATCTTTGATTTGTAATATGTCAATATCATATTTGTTAAAATGTGAGTAAATCTTATTTGCCACTTCTTCAGTAGCACCAGAATCAGAACCGTATATAAGACCAATTTTCATGAAAATAAGGTTTTAACTTTATTTCTATTAGAGATTATTATTATCGAGTTAATTAAAAAAAGTAATGCGACATGAAATAAACTTAGAGTCTCATCTGGTTCAAGAAAAGCATGAAAAAGTAAAATATTTAAAGTAACAGGTAGTAAAAGAATAGCCCCTAATATTCGAGTTCTTTTTATTATAATCATTAAACCAAACAAGATTTCCGAAAATCCAATTAACTCCCATAAATAACCAGTTTGCTTCATACCACTTATGAATAATATTTTTTGGATAATTCCTTCGTTTTGTTCTAGACTATACTTATTAATTTTTGAAATAGTTATCTCGGTATCTACTTTGCTCCCAGAAAACTTATCTATTCCTCCTTCAATCATAAATATTGCTAAAATAATTGATAGAATCGAAATTACTTTATTCATAAAAAGTAGTTTAATTAAAGTACAAATTTATTTATGATATTTCGAATTTCCTGTTCGCTTTTATAATCGTCTGAGAAAAGAAATTGCCACAATCGCTTTTCCTCAACTTTCTTTTTTAATGTAAGTTCAGGATGATTAGTAAATATATCTTCCCAAACAAGTCGAACTGTTTTCCACTTATTTTTATTTACATCCCACCACTTTTTAGCATATCTGCATTGATTATCATCCACTTTAACGTAGGTGTTATGACCATATTCTTTTGCTAATATGAAATCACTTTCATTATCTTTTCGAACTATCTTTTCATTATCTTGTTTGTGAGACCAACCATAATCAGTAATTTCAACTCGATTCATTCTTTTCATTACATTATAATCACTTCTTATTGTGCGCTCTCTTCTAGGTAATGGCGCATCAACTGTGTTTTCCCAAAAATGCTTTCCATCAACATGCACCCAACTTGCAGAACCCTCATACCTAGGGCTATCGTCAACTTGGAATACTTTTTGAGTCCACTTTCCTTGTACTTCTCTAAAATTTAATTCTTTAATTTTCCAAGTGTTGGAATGAACGAAATCAAAATTTGATTTATCTTGATATGTCCAATCTTGTCTCCAATGCTTAATGATGTATGCATTACTATCCACACCTACTTGAAGTATATGCTGTAGCATAATTTTATTTTCGTTGGCTTCAACAATATCTATCCATTCTAGCGCATAGTCTGTTTTGTTAGGAGATGAAACATAGATGCTATCCTTTGAATAATTAAATGTTTCTGCAAAATTAAAGGTTACTTTGTAACAGCCTTGCATCGATTTTATTGACTTTATTTCCTTAGATTTTTTGCTTTGTGCGTTTGCATTAACTCCAAAAAAAACTAAACTAAGGATTACTATATAATTTTTCATTTTATAAATATTTTAATGCAAAAATACTTATTTTTATTTAGACTAATTATAAATAACAACTATATTTGCATAAAATTTAAACTAAATAATATGAAAAATTACTTATTAATCGTATTTGCTTTTATTGGTACAACAAGCTTAAAAGCACAAACTGAAGATTGTAACGGGGTTATTAATGGCTCAGCTGTTATCGATGAATGTGGCACTTGTCAACTTGCTTATTTATATAATACAGTGACACATAATGTTACTTTTCTGAATTCTGTTGATGGGCTATCTGCTGGTTCCAACGAAATGCTCGTATCTCCACAATCTCCTGGCAATCCATATTGGAATGACTGTGGTGAGAACTATGAAGTTGATTGTAACAATTTTGTGAAAGGACCTGCATTGATAGACACATGTGATATTTGTCGTAAAGCATATGCTTACAATCATATTACTCAAAGCGTTACGTTTGTAAATCACGTCGACCTACATGAGCTTTCAGAAAACGAAACTATAGTATTACCGGATAGCGATTCAAATCCGTATTGGGATGATTGTACTACTTCATCTGTAATTGAATCAACAATAAAAACAAACGAAAACCTTACAGTAGTGAGAGTAATTGATTTATTAGGAAATGAACTAAAAACGATAAAACCAAATACTGTTTTTATTGAGTTTTATAGTGACGGAACGCACAAAAAAAGTCTTGTAATTAAATAATCTAATGTGTGTTTCTCTTTGAAATTCAATAATCCTTTTCTTGTTTTATATTTACCATGTGTATTAATTATTTCAGGCTATAATGCACATTGTAAAAGTATACAAGAAAAGGATTATTTATTGGCTATTTCAGACACTTCTAAATTAAAAGAAATAGACATTGAAGAAGTAGTCATATCTGGACAAATATCACCTAAAAAAACAGGAGATGCTGTACACGATGTGCAAATTATTAATCGTCAAAAGATAAATAAATTGGCATCTAATACTCTTGATAACTTGCTAACCCAACAAAACAATACTCGACTTACACATGATAATATTTTAGGCAGTAATGTAAGTATTCAGGGTTTATCAGGTCAAAACATTAAAATATTAGTCGATGGCATCCCGGTCATTGGGAGATTAAATGGTAATATTGATCTCAGTCAGATTAATTTAAGTTCTATTGAAAAAGTAGAGATTATCGAAGGACCAATGTCTGTTAATTATGGCTCTGATGCATTAGCAGGCACTATAAATCTAATCAGCTACAAATCACAAAATAATGAAACAGAAATCAATAGTTATTATGAAAGCGTTGGACATTACAATATTGATTTCTTACAAAGTTTTAGAATAAAACCACATTCTATCTCTCTTTCCGCGGGTCGAAATTATTTTAATGGATGGTCAAAGGGAGAAACACTCAGCATTTTTCCTACAAAAACACTGGCTGATGAAACAAGATATAAAGAGTGGAAACCTAAAGAACAATTTTTTTACCAGGGAACATACCGCTATTACAAAACAAATATTGAAGTTTTATCAAATTATTCAGGCTTTTACGAACAAATAATAAATAGAGGGATACCTAGAGAACCTCTATTAAACAATACTTTTGATGATTACTACACTACACTGAGAAATACATTTTCAACCACTGCTAGCTATACTACTAACCAAACTAAAACTAATATCATTATATCTCATGCTAACTACAAAAGGATTAAAAATACATATTTTAAGGATTTGAATAACTTAAATCAAGTACTTTCATCTAATTTAACAGCTCATGACACATCAAAATTTATTAATTCAATAGTAAAAGCAACTTTCAAATTTCCATCACAAAGACAGCTTGAAAAAGAGGTAGGAATAGATTTTAATTTTGAGTCTGCAGAGGGAAAGAGAATTGAATTGAACACACAATCCATTACAGATTATGCTATTTTTAGTAATATAGAATGGAAATACAAAGAAAATTTAGTTATGAGACCTGGCTTGAGATATACTTACAATACTAATTATAAGGCACCGTTAATTCCTTCTTTACATTTAAAATATAAACTAAGAAATAGTATAATAAGATTATCCTTTGCTAAAGGGTTTAGAGCACCAAGTCTAAAAGAACAGTATTTTAACTTTGTAGATATAAACCATAATATAGTTGGGAATAAAAATCTTAACGCGGAAATATCAAATAATTTTCAATTATCACATAATTTCAAAAAAAGATTTGAAAACTCATCTGTTTTTGAACAGAAGATATCTCTTTTTTATAATGAATTGTCACAGATGATAACATTAGCAAACGTTAGTAATCAAGCATATAAATATATTAACATTGGTGAATTTAAATCCAAAGGAATTGGAACAACATTAGCTTATATTACTAATAAATATTCCTTAAATTATTCTATTTCATATTTAGGTAGATACAATCAACTCTCAGAAGATGAACAGATTGGTAGATTTGCTTATTCTAATGATCATAGTTTTTCTGTAACCAAAAAATTTGAAAGAATTAAAACATCTGTTAGCTTGTTTTACAAACGTAATGGTAAGTTTCCCTACTATAGATTGGATAGCGATGGGCAGGTTCAAAATAGTATAATAAATGGATATAGTATAATAGATCTAACCATAAATAAGCTGATAAAAAACACTCTAAATTTGACATTTGGCTTTAAAAATATATTGGATGTACAATCCATTAATGGGATAAATCTATCTTCTGGTACTCATCAATCATCTCAAAATAGTTTGTCGGTCGATTATGGAAGAAGTTTTTTTGTTTCTCTAAAATATAAAATGAAATGAAGGTATTGCTAATAATAATAAGTTTAGTTGTTTTAATATCTTGCGATGTTGGTGAAATACCATTAGACCCCATTACTTCTGAAAGAGAAATTTGTACCATTCCAATGGGGTCAAACTATATGACCCAGACTTATTATAATATAGAAAACAATCAAATTGTATCGCAAAACAATAGAATTGATTGGGACATAGCTTTTGAATCAAAACGAGATAGTAATTATATTTATTTGAACTCCTCGAAATTCGTACAAGTCTGGTTGATAAGTGAAA
>PKDP01000115.1 GCA_002862585.1 Flavobacteriales bacterium
GACCAGTTGTGAGAACCCGTTATTACTAGCGGGTCAGAATCTGTATTGGCATGATCTACGATACAATATTTGTGGTGAAAGCTATCGCCAAATCCTTGGTGTGAAATTACGTTTACACCTTCTTCTAACAAAAACTCATATTCTGAACCTTGCGTATTTACCTGTTCTATTATTCCATTCACTTCAACACCACTTTCATATTCTTCAGCAATAGTAGTTCCAAGTTGATTGTTGGTAAAAACTAACAGAGCAAAATCGATTTCATCATCAGCAGATTTTAATGCATTAGAGATGTTCAGAGTTGTATTGTCTGTTGGTGAAAAATACACTTCAAAATCATTACCATTTACTATAAAATGATGTGGAGTATTGTTAGTTTTATTGCTTCCAAATTTTGCGTTTTCATCGTCAGGTTCATCGCCATCAGAACCCCACATTTCATTGAATTCTAATTCATAGGCTCTCGCTACGGACTGGTCCTGCACCATAATTATATGGTTAGGGTCGTCAAAAATCTGACTAGAGGTCCAGTTTGTTGAGCCAGAAAGTACCCATGCACTGTCTGCCACATCAGCATCAATCACAATAAATTTATTGTGCATAATTCCCATTCCTTCAGGGCGTTCAATCCATGGAATATCGCTGTTTAGAGATCCTAATGCAGCAGTAGTCGTTGATTCGCAAGTGATATATCTTATTGTAACCCCTCTTTCATAAGCATCGTTAATTGCTGAGGTAATCATAGCGTCAGAATGGTTATAAACGGCAATATCAAGTGTAGAATCTGCTTTGTCAATATAGGCTTTAATGCTATCGTTGGTAAATACACCTGAAAATTGGGCTTTTTCAATTGTTGCTACTGTTGTGTCAACGGGATTATTAAAGCACACTCTTATTTCTCCAGAGGATGTAGATTGAGTAGCAAAAGCAAACACAGCGGAATATGCACTATCCGGACCCTCAGATGATAATGCTTGAACATAATATATGCTTCCTGCCTCAAGATTATCTAAACTAATGGCATGATTTAGAACATAACCACTATCAGAATTTACAGTGCCTAGCTCAAGATCAGTTGTTAGTCCATAGCTTAATTCAGAAAAAGCAATATAATTAGTTGTGAAATTTACAATGAAACTTGAGGTTGTAATATCACTTTGTGTCAATGCTGAATTGTAGCAAATACCTCCGTTAAATTCAAAATCGTTTTCGTCTCTTACAAGTAATTGATAGCCATCAAAGCCAGTGAATGAGTATTGTGAAGAAATAGCAGTCATTTTTACTGGGCATGATGGAATTAGAGTATTTTCTATATCACATTCAGCTTTCACATAAATCATTCCACTTTGACCTCCTACACTAAAATTATGTGTGCCTACACTAAATAGTTGTCCAGCATTTTCAAATACAACTTCTTCAATCGTTACGAGTTCCGATTCAGTACTTTCTCCAATATCATTAGGCGTAATAAGTTGAACTGTAATGCTGTACCCACTACCGTGATTAATAAGATTATTTACTGGCTGAATTTCAAGTAAACCATTATAGTCTATAAGTACGCCAGTAACTGTAATGCTATCTCCTCTGTTAACACCTTCTGTGTTTTCAGGGTCATAGATTGCAATTCCAGCTGTACCATCTTCAATGTAGCGAATTGGACTTCCAATTTCATCGCCATTTGTTACAACTCCAGTTACGGTTACTACTGATCCTTCATCTTGTCCTCGAGCTGTTGCAATATCCATTTGAGCAAATACAGACGATGTACAAGCGATAGTAATTAAAAGAATAATTATTTTTTTCATAATGAAATGTTAGTTAAAATGTAAGTTTAGCTGATAGATTTATTCGTCTTCCCATTCCAAAGAATACACCAGCAGATTTTGCGTCAAAATCGGTATAGTTAGCATTGTATGGGTCATTATTTTGTGCATCCGAAATGTATACTTCATTTAATGCATTTAGCACACTGATTCTAAAGTCTACTTTGGTTTTTTTATTCAGTTTCCATGTGTAGCCAGCATGAAAATCAACTAAAGAGTATGCAGGTATTTTCCAAGATTCTCTTCCTGCATTTTCACCATCTAGAGATAAAGGATCAAAATCAGAATAGTAATCGTCAAAATATGTTCCTCTAACTTTTAGATAAATATTGTCTAAAGGCTCATAACGCAGACTCAATCCAAACTGTGTTTGAGCGGCATCACCAACATGCACACCTGTTGCATCAAAAGACTCTACTACCTCATTACCAAAGTCATCTATAACAGCCTGGTTATTATCATCATAAAAACGAACGCTGTCTTGAGATTGCCATGTCCAATCGCCTAATGACATTAAGCCCTCAAAGGTTAACTTATCATTAACTCTGTACGCCAAATCCATTTCAACACCTTTGTGTAAGGCATCCATACCATTAATGTTAGCTCTGATAGGCTCATCGTCAATTAGAATAGTTACACCACCATTTGAAGGTTTATTTTCCCACATGGTATAGTATCCGTTAAGGTTAGCCGATAGTTTTGATGAGCGATAAGAGTAGCCACCCTCAACGGCTTTTACTATTTCATTTTGAATGTCTCTGTAAAGGTTGTTTGAATAGTCGTAAATATTATTGAATCTTGGAGCTTTCGAAATGTACCCAATATTAAAGAACACATTATTATTTAGATCAATATTATAATTTGCTCCAGTTTTAATAGTATAACCTCTTATCCATTTCCATGATGACTCAGCTATTCTCGCTTCCGCAGAATTCATAGTGTAGGCAATGCCATTGTGTATGATGGTATCTTCCGCCATACTTTTTACAGCGCCAATAATAGTGCCATTTTCATCGTATACCACCTCTGTGATAACAGAAGTTCCAAGTGCTTCAACATAAGTGGTGTCATCAAGTACTAAGTCTTTCTTTTTAAAATTATCAATTCGTTTGTATGCAGAATTAGAACCGGAAATATTTAAAAATGCACTTAAGTTTCCTTTACTGTATTCTAATTGAGAAAATAAGCCTGACCATTTTACAATTCCATCGTTATTGTAGCGAACTTTATCGCCTACTCGTTTGATTTGAGATGTTTGTAACTGATTGTCGCTATCAACAACGTAGTCGCCACCTAATAAATCATATACTTCTCTGTAGTGCTCGCCTTTGTAATAACGTAAGTCAATACCCCCAGAAAGAGTAAACTCATCATTCATTTGATAGTTCATAGTAGAAAGAGCACCGTACCAATAATGATTATTGATTGAACTTAGAAGATAAGTGTTTGATGCCTTTTCTGTATCATTGTATAATGGGTCAATGTTGTTTCGGTTAAAGTCGTATGCTTCTTGAAAATTATATTGCCCATCTTCATCATAGTTATCAGAATTTCCGCTAAGGTTGGTGCCGCCACCATTACCTATTGAGGCATACGCAATGTTCGAAACATAAAATTTATCGCTAACTGCCCAAAAATCTCTTAAGGAAAATTGAGGTTTGTGGTAGTAATTCTTTTTGGTGTTTAGAGTTTCAACATTATTAATAGTATCGCCGTTGCTATCTAATTCCCAACGGTTTAAATTCCCCCAGTGTTTATTGTAGCCAATACCTTTATCGTAGATGTCACCAAACAAAGTGTCATTAATCCCTAAGTCTGAAGCGTATTCTCTTGAGTAGGTAGCTATATCACTTTTATATGAGCGTTGTCCGTGTTGTTGAGGTGCGCCCAAAGCAGATAAACTAAGTGTATGTTTTCCTAATGATTTTTGAAGTTTGGCATAATAGAAAAAGCCTTCACTAAACGTTTCTTCAACAAAGCCATATCCTCTTTTGTATGAGCCAGCAAAAGTAAAGCCCCAACCATTTTCTGATTTTCCAGAGTTGTAGCCAACGGATGTTCTTATTTTACCATAAGAATCAACCTCTTGTTTTATGCTTCCCCCTTTTCTACTTTCAATACCTTTTGTCAATAGATTCATAGTTCCACCAACAGAAGGAATGGCAATTTTAGAAGCGCCTAATCCTCTTTGTACTTGAATATTCCTGGTAACAGCATCTAAGCCGAACCAATTGGACCAATATACCCAGCCATTTTCCATATCATTGACTGGTATACCGTCAATCATTACGGCGACGTTTCGCTGATTAAATCCTCTAATAGTAATTCGAGCATCACCGTCACCACCACCTTGTTGAGTAGCATATACGCCTGGAGTAGAATTTAACACCATGGGGATATCTTGTGAAGCCAACTCTTCATTTATTTTCTTTAGGGGTATGGTTGAAAATGCTACAGGCGTTTTTCGGTCAACAGCAAGGTCAGCTACTACTTGAACTTCATTTAGTACGATTGTGTTTAATGAGATGTTGAGGTAGATTGGCTTGCCTTCAAGCTTTAAGCTTTTTGTATATTTATCATAGCCAACATAAGAGGCGCTTAAATCTAGTGATTTAGCATCTGAAAAAATAGTGAATTTTCCGTCAAAGTCTGTAGTTATTCCTTTGCCTTCAAAAACAACAGTAGCTCCAAAAAGAGGTTCGCTAGTCGTGTTGTCAATTACCGTCCCACTTATTTTAGTTTGACTGAATGAACTAAGGCTGAAAAGTATGCAGCACAAAAGAAAAAATGATTGCTTCATAGTTTAAAATAAAAGTGCCGGTGTAAACACCAGCACTTTGAAATAGTTAAGTTATTTTATGATAATAGCAGAGGTTCTGACTGAATAATCGTCAAACACCATGCTTATATTGTACAGCCCTTTTGAGAGGTTAGAAGTATTAATAATAGTATTCTCTCCAGAATTAATGAATTCCACTTTCATTTGTTGTCCAAGAACATTTATTAAAAACAATTCTTTAATAGCCTTAGTTGCTTTCAGTGTTAATGATTGTCCGATTTTAGCAGGGTTTGGGTAAATAATAAATGATATTAATTCGTTATCTTTAATTGATGAAGGTGTGCCTTCGCAATCGCAATCGTGAGAGCCTAACTCTGTCCATGTATTTCTAGGTAGTGAATCCCACTCAGCTGTTGGATCAAATAAAACTGGATTAGAAGATACGCCAGATTTTACAGATGCTTTTCTTACTAAAGTTTGATCTCTTGTCCAAAATGTACCACCATTAGCGTCTGTGAATCCTGCTGTAACATCATCCGTCCATGCATCACCAGGATCTTCACCTATTTTTCCAACTATGTCGATTAATTCGTTATCTTTGATTAGGCCAATTGCGTCATTTCCGTTCATATATAATGGCGACGGATATTCTGGGGCTAATTGGTCAGCCATATTGTAAAGTTCAATTTCAATATAGCCAAACTCATTAGTAGAATTTGTATCACTATTTGTAATTATCCAAGTAGAATATGGGCTTAATGAACCTGAAAGTGTCATTTCATCACTTCCGCCACTTCCGTCAGCATTACCATTGCCATTGGCATAGCGTACCACTTTATATGCTCCTAAGTCTACCGCAGCTGAAGTAGGATTGTATATTTCAATTGCTTTGTTGTTAGATGAACCTTCCACATACTCAGAAATAAATAGCTCGCTACAATCTTGAGCGATAAGACTAAATGAGAATAATGAGGCTACAAAGAATAAAATTTGTTTCATAATGAATTTAATTAGTTAAGTGCTTCAAATTTAGTGTAATTTTAGATAAAATGGTAGTAATATCGGATAAAAAAATAGCTTTTAAATATTGAAAAAATATCATCTTATTACAATCAAATAATATGATAACACAATTACAATTTAATTATATTTACAAAATATTCAATTTAGCATGTCTGACAGCTTAATAATTATACCAACTTACAACGAGAAAGAAAATATCGAGCGGATTATCCGTAAGGTTTTTTCATTTGAAAAAGCGTTTGATATACTTATTGTTGATGACGGATCTCCTGACGGCACTGCTCAAATTGTGAAATCTTTACAGGACGAATTTAAAGGGTTGCATATTCAAGAACGAACGGGTAAACTTGGGCTAGGAACGGCTTACATTCACGGTTTTAAGTGGGCACTAAATAAGAACTTCGACTTTATTTTCGAAATGGATGCTGACTTCTCACACGATCCAAATGATTTATTAAGGCTGTATGATGCCTGTCAAGACAAGAATAATGATTTAGCAATTGGCTCACGTTATACAAATGGTGTCAATATTGTTAATTGGCCCATGAGTCGTTTATTAATGTCATTTTTTGCATCCAAATACGTGAAGTTTGTAACGGGTTTGCCAGTTAATGATTCCACCGCAGGTTTTATATGCTACAGACGGTCAGTTTTAGAAACCATTAATTTGGATAAAATCCAGTTTGTAGGCTATGCTTTTCAGATTGAAATGAAATTTAAAACATGGAAGTCAGGATTTGATATTATAGAAGTTCCAGTTGTTTTTACTGACCGAAAAGAGGGCTATTCAAAAATGGATACCTCTATATTTTTTGAAGCTTTCATCGGAGTTATCCAGATGAAGATTAGAAGTTTATTTACCATACTCAAACAAAAACCCCATGCCTAGCACGTTAATTCGAAATGCCCAAATTGTTAATGAGGGTCAAATTTTTCGTTCAGATGTGTTTATTAAAGACGGTTTTATTGCTCAAATTAGTAATACCATTGAGGCTTCTGCCGATATAATTATTGATGCAGATGGCAAATACCTCATTCCTGGTGTTATTGATGACCAAGTTCACTTTAGAGAGCCAGGTCTGACTCACAAGGCAGAAATTTATACTGAGTCCAAAGCGGCTGTTGCTGGAGGCATCACATCCTTCATGGAAATGCCCAATACCAACCCCCAAACACTTACTCAAGAATTGCTAGAAGAAAAGTACAAAAGAGCAAGTGAGGTGTCATTAGCAAATTATTCCTTTTTTATGGGTGCTTCAAATGATAATCTTGAGGAAGTATTAAAAACCAACCCTAGAAATGTTGGGGCAGTAAAAATATTTATGGGCTCATCTACTGGTAACATGTTAGTAGATAACAGAGTGGTTCTAGAAAAAATATTTAAAGAGTCTAAAATGCTAATTGCGGTACATTGTGAAGACGAAGAAACCGTTAAAGCAAATGCTGAATTAGCACGACAAGAATTTGGCGAAGATGTCCCTATTGAAGAACATCCAAAGATTAGAAGTGTTGAAGCCTGCTATAAATCGTCTTCTATGGCAATAGAACTTGCCAAAAAACACGATACACGCTTACACGTCTTTCACCTTTCAACTGCTAAGGAGATAAAGTTGTTCAGAAATGATATTCCCTTAGAAGAAAAACGCATAACTGCTGAAGTATGTATTCATCATTTGTGGTTTGATGATAGTCAGTATGCTGAAAAGGGGACACATATAAAATGGAATCCTGCTGTTAAAAGTAAAACTGATAGAGACCAGCTTTTTCAAGCATTATTGGATGATAAGTTAGATATTATTGCCACAGATCATGCACCTCATACTTTAGAAGAAAAAGACAATACTTATTTTAAAGCACCTTCTGGCGGGCCTTTAGTTCAGCACGCATTATCTGCTATGTTGGAGTTTTGTCATCAGGGCAAAATAAGCTTAGAAAAAGTAGTTGAAAAAATGTGTCATGCTCCCGCTGTATGTTTTCAATTGGAAGGGAGAGGCTTTATAAGAAAAGGATATGCTGCTGATTTAGTATTGGTAGATTTAAAAAGTCCTTGGGAAGTTTCAAAAGAAAATATCTTATGTAAATGTAAGTGGTCGCCATTTGAAGGGACAACTTTTCAATCAAAAGTGACGCATACTTGGATTAATGGTCATTTAGCTTTTAAGAATGGTCATTTCGACGAATCTCAAAAAGGACAACGTTTATTATTTGACAGGCAATAAAAAAAGGGGCAAACGCCCCTTTTTTAAAAGTGTCTTTTAAGAATTACTCTGCAGCTTCTTCAGCAGCAGTAGTATCCATTTCAGCTTCTTCAGCAACTACCTCAACTGTATCAGCAGTAGCAGTAGTTTCTTCAGTGATAGTTTCTTCAACTACCTCAGCTTTTTCAGCAGGTGCTCCACAAGCCACTAGGCCCATTACAGCAATTGCTAGAACGTACATTAAATTTTTCATTGCGTTTTTTTTTTAATTGTTATAACAAGGAACAAATATAAGGTTATATATGTATTAATTAAGTTGTTTAACTTTGAAAAATGAAATATTTTTTAATAATCACACTATTGTTATTTACATTTTGCACAAATAATAAGCAAAGTATTCAAGTGGCAATTGGTGATGAGCACATGAAAGAAATTCTAAAGGAAAGACAGTTGCTCATATCAACATTCAATACGTATCAATATGAGGAAGTAATTTCAGAAGAAGTAATAGACTCTTTGCTTTCATCCACTTATTTAAATCTTGGATATACTGATGAAGAATTTCAGTCCAGTTGGGAGTATTATCTTAATGAGGGTAAGGATGAATTATACAATATTTATGGAAATGTTTTACAGCAGTTTGAACTAATGCGTGAAGAGTCTAGGGACTAGTTTTTTCCGATAAAAACCATGTGCTATATTTTTGAATACTCTCTCTTATTGGAATAAATTTGTATGAGAGTGTTTTGCTAATCTTTGCGTTAGAATAACTGCTATTTACCATAGATTTATTAGCAGTTTCCTTAGTGATTAGCGGAGACTTTCGTGTAATTAAAGATTTAACCCACTCTAATCGCCAAGCTAATTCTTTTATGAAAGGGGTTACCTTTATATTTGGTTTTGGTCGGTTCAAATCTTCAGCAATCCATTCGAAAACCTGACTATAGGCTAAATTCTCTGAGTTTAGGATAAAGCGTTCATTAACAACATCACTTTCAGAAAGTCGAACAATTACATTGGCTACGTCAATAACATCTACATAACCCGTGCTTCCAGTAGTAAAATACTTCAAACCATCCCATACTTTTTCGAAAAGCTGAGAGCTTCCTTTCGACCAATTGCCAGGCCCTAAAATTACTGATGGGTTTACAATTACAGCATCAAGCCCTTCTTGAGTTCCACGCCAAACTTCTTGTTCTGAAAGGTATTTGCTAACGGAATAAGCCGTATTGTGAGGATTGGGTTTCCAGTAATTATCTTCTATTTTTTCAATATCTGAATCCGAATTTCCTAGTGCTGCTATTGAGCTAACGTAGGCTAATTTGAGTACATTAAATTTTATACATGTATTGACAATATTAGCTGTTCCTTCAACATTGAACTGCATCATTTTCTCAACTTCTTTTGAGTCGAACGACACCAGTGCAGCACAATGAATGACATTGTCACAGCCTTCAATGGCATTTTGAAGCGACAAAATATCCAATAAGTCACCATCAATCCATTCAATTTTCTGTAATAATTCGCCTTGATTGTAGTAGTTGAATATTTTTTCAATGATTGAGAAAGAGCTTTTTTTGCGTTTCAAAGCACGAACGCTCTTACCTTCTTGAGTTAATTTTAGGAGAATATGAGCCCCAACTAATCCTGTTCCACCTGTAATAAAAATCATCGTCAACAAAGGTAGAGAAAAAATAGCCCTAAAATTTCACATTATTTATATTTGCTTAAATAAATATACATCAATGAACTTTGTAGAGGAATTAAAATGGAGAGGGATGATACACGATATCATGCCTGGTACTGAGGAGCAATTACAAAAAGAAGTAACGACGGCTTATATAGGCTTTGATCCTACTGCTGATTCTTTACACATTGGTTCGTTGGTGCAAATAATGATTTTAGTACACCTTCAACGCTGTGGCCATAAACCCATTGCCTTAATGGGTGGTGCAACGGGCAT
>PKDP01000076.1 GCA_002862585.1 Flavobacteriales bacterium
ACTTAGTCGAATGGAAGATGTTGGAGGGGAAATAAATGCCTTCACTACCAAAGAGGAAACATGTATTCACTCCTCATTCATTCCAAAGTATTACGAACGCTCCCTAGAACTACTAAGTGATATCATTTTTAACTCAAATTTCCCGAAAAAAGAATTGGAAAAAGAGAAAACAGTAGTTCACGACGAAATCAATTTTTACAAGGATAACCCTTCAGAATTAATCTTTGACGAATTCGAAGAGCAAATGTTTAGTGACCACTCATTAGGAAAAAATATTTTAGGAACACCTAAGCATATTAACTCCTTTGATAAAAGAATGATTAATGAGTTTATTAATCGAAATTACCTCACGCATGAAATGGTTATAAGTTCAGTAGGAGACATCACTATGCATAAATTAATCTCCTTAGTAGAAAAACATTTTGCTCATATTCCTAAAAGTCAAACTAATAGAAGTCAACTTGCATTTTCTAATTATCAAAAAAAGAACATAACCGTCAATAAGAAAGGCTTTCAATCGCATTGCATTATTGGCAATGAAGCTTATGGTATAAAACATCCTAAAAAAACTCCCCTAACACTTCTAAATAATATTTTGGGCGGACCAGGAATGAATTCAAGATTGAATTTGGCTGTTCGAGAAAAATACGGCTTTACATATTCAATAGAGTCTAATTATACGCCATATAGCGACACTGGCATATTCTCAGTTTATCTCGCGTCCGATAGAGATAAAATCAACAGAAGTATAAAACTAACTAAAAAAGAACTGATTAAATTATGTGAAAAACCCCTTGGCACTTTACAACTCAAAAAAGCTAAGCAACAATTGATTGGACAGATAGCTATAGGTCAAGAAAATGACGTAAATTTGATGTTATCGCTTGGAAAAAGTGTTTTACTTTACAATAAAGTTGATACTTTTGAAATAGTGAAAGAAAAGGTTGAGGCAGTAAGCTCATCACAAATTCTTGAAGTAGCAAATGAAATTTTTAATGAAGATAATCTCTCACATCTGATTTATAAAGTATAATGGAATTTTTACCTAAAAATATTGATGACTACGCATGTAGTCATACTCAAAACGAAAGTCCTCTCCTATCCGAACTCAATAGAGAAACATGGTCTAAAGTATTAATTCCAAGAATGTTATCAGGACATTTACAAGGTAGAGCGTTGAGCATGTTTAGCAAGATGATTCGCCCGCAAGCGATTCTCGAAATTGGAACATATACTGGCTATTCCGCCATTTGTTTGTCGGAAGGTCTAAGAGATGATGGCAAACTCTACACTATAGACATTAATGAAGAACTTGAGTCAATGTCATCTTCTTATTTTGAAAAATCAGGTATAAAAGATAAGGTAAGGCAATATGTGGGGAATGCATTAGAAATAGTGCCAACCATTAAAGACAACTTTGACTTAGTATTTATTGATGCTGATAAAGAAAATTATTCTAACTACTTTGATATTGTTATTGATAAAATGCCCATAGGAGGTTTTATCATAGCCGACAATGTGCTTTGGAGCGGCAAGGTAGTTGAAGAACTAAAAAGTAATGATTCGGAAACAAAAGCATTGATAGACTATAACACTAAAATTCATCAAAGTAATAGAGTAGAAAATTTACTCTTACCAGTTAGGGATGGTTTAATGATATGTCAAAAAGTAAAATGAGTAAAATTTCTTTCGACAACACAGAAATTGCTTTTAAAGCTAAATCAACTTCAGATTTACAGAAATCCTATTGGCTATTTAAGTTAGTGAGCAATAATGTATTAGTGAAATTAGGGCCGACACTACTAAAGATTGCATTTTTTCTAAGATTACCCATCAAGTCTATTATCAAAAACACCATTTTCGACCAATTCTGTGGAGGTGAGTCAATTAAGGATTGTGAAGAACGAATTCAATCACTGGCGAAATATAACATCCAAACTATCCTTGACTATTCCGTTGAAGGCGAAAGCAGCAAAGAAAACTTTGATTTAACTGCCAATGAAATTATAAAAACTATTGAGCGAGCTAAAGTTGATAAAAACATTCCTTTTGCTGTCTTCAAAACATCAGGCTTAGCTCGAATAGAATTATTAGAAAAAGTAAGCTCAAATATTTCATTAAATGAAAATGAAAAAAGAGAATTTGAACTTTTAAAAGATAGAGTAAAAGTTATTTGTCAAAAGGCTTATGATTTTGACGTTCGGATTTTCATTGATGCTGAAGAAAGCTGGATTCAAAATGCAATAGACGATTTAACAACTTCTATGATGAGAAAATTTAATGGTGAGAAAGCCATAGTTTACAACACACTTCAAATGTACCGATGGGATAGAATAGCATTTTTGAAGCAATCGTATGCAGATGCTGAAAATGGAAACTACTATTTAGGCTTGAAAATTGTGAGAGGTGCTTATATGGAAAAAGAGCGTGAACTGGCTGAAGAGCGTGGGTATTCTTCTCCTATTCAAAAAGATAAGATAAGCTGTGATAAAGATTATGATTTAGCCTTAATGTATTGCATAAATCATATTGACAAAATTGCCCTTTGTGCTGGCACTCACAATGAAGAAAGCTCTCTGAAGTTGATTGATTTAATGAGAGAAAATAATATCTTAAAAGATGATAAACGCGTTTATTTTTCTCAACTTTTAGGAATGAGTGACCACATCAGTTTCAATCTTGCTAACGGGGGGTATAATGTTGTAAAATATATGCCTTACGGCCCCGTAAAACTAGTAATGCCATACCTCATAAGAAGAGCTCAAGAGAACACCTCTATTTCTGGGCAAACAGGTCGAGAACTGAATTTAATTATTAAAGAAAAAACTAGAAGAACTATCTAATTACAAGAACATGTATCTTGTCCAAAAGAAAAGTTTTTGAGTTTCACTTTATCTTCACATAATTTAAAAGACACTTCAAGGTTATCTTTTTCTACAAGATAAAGTTTACAAGGTTTAGCATTTTTGTCACTCAATTCGAAGTTAACTTTTCCGCCCTCTAAAACATCTAAGACATCAGCTTGTTCAATATCCAAGCATTGCATTAAGCATTGAGCTTCATTACTTATGTAGATCGTATCTTGGCTAAGGTGATAAATCACTCTGTAGTCTAAACTAAAATATTGAGTGTATTCTGTAAATCTGCCTGGAAAGGCAAATCTAATAATCATAACTCCAAGAAGAACACCAAAAAAAAAGATTCCGAATCGTCTGAACATTAAATACTGGCTATAATTAAATTAATCTCTTTATAATTGAGGTTGAACCATTGACCAACCATCTTATTTGTTAAAATTCCTTTGTAAATATACGCTCCCTGACGTAGGCCCACATCAGATGATATAACATTATCTAAACCTCCAAAATCCCCAATTCTTAGTAAAATTGGGGTAAGTAAATTACTTAATGAATAAGAAGCTGTTCGAGCTACTCTAGAAGGAATATTTGGCACACAGTAATGAATAACACCGTACTTTTTGAAGGTTGGATTAGCATGATTAGTTAGTTCAGAAGTTTCAAAACAGCCCCCTTGATCGATACTAACATCAATTATTACAGCACCTTCTTTCATATCTTCAACCATTTCTTCTGTTATAACACAAGGTGTTCTTTTGTCACCAGACCTTAACGCTCCAATTACAACATCTGCTCGCTTCAAAGCCTTAGTTAAAACTTTAGGCTGAATTATGGATGTAAAGACTCTAGTATTTAAATCATTTTGAAGTCTTCTTAACTTGGACAAAGAATTATCAAATACTTTCACTGATGCTCCAAGGCCCATTGCCGAACGAGCGGCAAACTCTCCTACAGTACCTGCACCAATTATAACCACCTCTGTAGGTGTAACTCCAGCAATTCCCCCCAACAACAAGCCTTTACCGTCATTAGCATTACTCAAACACTCCGAAGCTATGAGAACAGATGTATTTCCTGCAATTTCACTCATAGATCGAATCAAAGGCATCATTCCAGAATCGTCTTGAATAAATTCGTACGCAAGACAAGTAATCTTTTTTTCAATTAATCGATTTATAAATTCTTGACTTCTGGTTGTAATTTGTAGAGCGGAAATTAATGTTTGCCTTCCTTTCATCAGCTCAATCTCTTCTAATGTTGGTGGCTCTACTTTCAAAACAATATCTGTCTGATAAATTTCTTTAGTATCATAAATTATTTTTGCTCCAGCCTCACTGAATTCATTGTCAGAAAAGTTTGACCCTTCTCCTGCTGTAGACTCTATTAAAACCTCATGACCGTGACTAACCAATAGTTGAACGGCATCGGGTACAATGGCAATTCTACTTTCTTGAAAAGCAATTTCTTTTGGCACGCCAATGAATAATCTTTTTGATTGTTTCTTAAGTTCTAACTTCTCCTCTTGCGGCAATAGACTGCCACTTCCCAACGATGAAATACTAGTCATTTAATGATAGTTTTATAATTCTTTTTTCTTCTTCAACTTCAATGTGAATACTATTAAAATCAGAAGGCAACAAATCACCAATCACAGAAGGCCATTCAACAAAACAATAATATGAATCATTAAAATATGTGTCTAAACCTATATCAATTGCTTCTTGTTTACTATTTAAACGATAAAAGTCAAAATGATAAACCGTCTGATTTGATTCACTAATATACTCATTTACAATTGAAAAGGTCGGACTTTTCACAACATCAATTACTTTGAGATGTTTACAAAGTAGTTTTACAAGGGTTGTTTTTCCTGCACCCATTTCTCCATAAAAAGCTATCTTTCTTGAAGAACAGTTAGCAAGAATAGCTCTACTTATTTCATCTAAGTCTGTAAGGTTTTCACAAATCCATTTCATTTTTTTACTTAGATGACAATGTTACAATAGGAATAATCATTTCCTCTAATGAAACTCCCCCATGCTGAAAAGTTTCTTTGTAATGATTGACATAATAATTATAATTATTAGGATATGCAAAGAAGTAATCTTCTCTGGCAAAAATATATTTACTACTCATATTCACTGCTGGCAAAAATACATCTTTAGGGCTGTTAATTTCAAATACCTCTTTTGAATTATACTTCATATTTCTACCCAGTTTATACCTTAGGTTTGTAGTAAGGTCTTTCTCACCAAGTACCTTAGTTGGTTTTTTTACAAGCACCGTTCCGTGATCAGTTGTCACAACTACTTTAGAATTATTATTAGCAATAAAAGCAAACATATCTTTGAGAGGCGAGTATTCAAACCATGAAGTTGTTAATGACCTGTAAGCGGCATTTCCTTCTGCAAGCTCTTTTATAACTTTCATATCTGTTCTGGCATGAGAAAGCATATCAACGAAATTATACACAATAACGTTAAGTTGATTATTCATCAAGTTTTGCATATTATCTACTAACCTCCGACCAGCATCAATATTGGTTATTTTGTTGTAGGACACTTTTAAGTGACCCTTACCAAGTCGTTTCATTTGAGCTTCTAAAAACTCCTTTTCAAATAAGTTTTTACCCCCTTCATCAGTGTCGTTTTTCCACCAATCCTTATGCTGCTGCTCCATATGTAAAGGAAGTAAACCAGAAAAAATAGCATTTCTTGAATATTGAGTAGCTGTTGGAAGTATACTAAAATAGAGAGACTCGTCTTCAATTCTAAAATCATTCATCAGACTTGGGTGAATCATCTTCCACTGATCATACCTTAGATTATCTATAACAATAAAAAAAGTAGTTTTATCCTCATTGAGCTCTGGCAATACTGAATGCTTAAAAATCTGATGTGACATTAATGGCGAATCTTGAGATTCAGGAAACCACGATTCGTAATTTGATTTTATGAACTTGAAAAACTGAGCGTTTGCTTCAGACTTTTGCATTTCAAGAATTTGCTTCATACTATCATCACCTGATTTTTCAAGCTCTAATTCCCAAAAAGTAATTTTCCTAAAAAGTTCTTCCCATTCTTCAATTGACAAATTACCGCCAAGTTTTATGCCAATATCCCTAAACTCTTTTTGGTAATCGGCATTGGTTTTTTTAGACACTAATCTATCACTATCAATATGTTTTTTAATAGATAATAGAATTTGATTGGGGTTAACCGGCTTTATTAAGTAGTCGGAAATTTTAGAGCCAATAGCCTCTTCCATAATACTTTCTTCCTCACTTTTTGTAATCATTATCACGGGAAGATTGGTGCGCTTATTTTTTAATTCTAATAATGTTTCTAAGCCTGATAGGCCAGGCATATTTTCATCTAAAAAAACTAAATCAAAATGATTATCATCTAATAATTCAATAGCTGAAACGCCATTATTAGCAGTTTGAATGGAGTAGCCTTTTTCTTCCAAAAACATTATATGAGGTCTCAAAAGGTCAATTTCATCATCCACCCACAGAATCGTTATCTTATCATTAAAATTCATATCTTCAACGAGATTTATAAAGGATTAAAATTACAGTTATTTTTTAAATGAAGAAGTCATCAAAAATCATTAACGATCCATTATATGGTTTTATTAGCTTAAAGGGTGGAATTATTTTAAACTTAATAGAACATCCCTATTTTCAAAGACTTAGAAGAATTTCACAGCTTGGCTTAACTAATATGGTTTATCCTGGGGCAAACCATACGCGTTTTCATCATGCATTGGGAGCAATGCACCTAATGCATAAAGCAATTCAAGTTTTAAGGTTTAAAGGAATTGAAATCTCCGTAGAAGAAGCGGACGCTACAAAAATTGCAATCCTTCTTCACGATATAGGTCATGGTCCTTTTTCTCATGCTCTTGAAAAGAGTATTGCGGAGAATATTTCTCATGAAGAATTGTCTTTAATTTTTATGGAAAAGTTGAACCTTGAATTTGAGGGCAAATTGTCTCTAGCTATCAGCATTTTCAAAAACAAATATTCCAAAGCTTTTTTACATCAGTTAGTTTCCAGTCAATTAGATATGGACAGGCTTGACTACCTCAATAGAGATAGCTTTTACTCTGGAGTACAAGAAGGAATTATTGGAGCCGAGCGAATTATAAATATGCTTAATGTATATAAGGGCAATCTTGTTGTAGAAAGTAAAGGCATCTATTCAGTAGAAAAATTCCTGATTGCTAGAAGACTTATGTATTGGCAGGTATACTTTCATAAAACTGTAGTTTGTGCAGAACAAATTCTCATTAAAATTCTTCAAAGAGCTAAAGAATTAAGCCGTAGCGATATCGATTTACCATGTAGTTCTTCACTAAAAATATTCTTGAATAAGAAAATTTCCACATCAGACTTGACTGATAATACTGAGACTTTCACAGCTTTCACAAATCTTGACGACTATGACATCTATTCTGCTCTTAAAGAATGGCAATATCATTCCGACAGGATATTATCTACACTTTCAAAGAGTATTGTCAATAGAACCCTATTTAAAGTTAAATTAGAAGACGACCCTTTAGCTATTTCAAAACTTTCTGAAATCAAAAAAAATATTTCAGAAAAATATGCGTTAGGGAAAGTAGAAATTGATTATTTCTTTATTTCGGGTGAAATAACGAATAGCACATATAAACTAAACGATTCAGATATTAACATTATTTACAAAGATAATCGTGTTGCTGATCTGATATCATCAGCAGATAAATCTACTATTTCAGCATTAACTAACAACGTTAAAAAATATTTTTATTGTCTTCCAAAAGACTTGTTTATTTAAAATAGATTTACAGAATGAATTTTACAGTAGAAGAAATTGCTGAAATTATAAAAGGAAAAGTTATTGGTGATGAACAAATAGTTATCCGTTCTCTTTCAAAAATTGAAAGTGGAAAAGAAGGTAGCTTGAGTTTTTTAGCAAATTCAAAATATAATCATTTTCTATCTTCAACACAAGCTAGTGCCGTAATTATTGGCTCTGACTATAATGTTGAGGATAATATTTCTACAACCCTAATAAAAGTCGATGACCCCTACCAAAGTTTTGCTATAATGCTTAAGGAATTTACTAAAGATCAACACTCTGAAGTTGGTGTACATGATTCCTCTGTTATCGATAAAAGTGCTTCAATAGGAAGTGATACTTATATAGGTGCTAACGTTCATATTGGTAAGGACTCAATAATTGGAAATGGGGTAAAAATTTATGCTAATTGTAGCGTTAGTGATAATGTAAGAATTGGCGACAACACAATTATTTATTCTGGCGTTAATGTTAACTCATTTTGTGAGATTGGTAACGGATGTATTATTCAATCTGGAGTAATTATTGGCTGTGACGGATTTGGATTCGCCCAAAATAATGACAATGAATACACCAAAGTGGCCCAGATAGGAAACGTGATAGTTGAAGATAATGTAGAAATCGGGGCAAATACTACAATTGATAGGGCTACCTTAGGGTCAACTATTATACATTCTGGAGTGAAATTAGATAATCTTATACAAGTTGCTCATAATGTGGAAATTGGCAAAAACACTGTAATAGCTGCACAATCAGGTATCGCTGGCTCAACTAAAATTGGAGAAAATTGTATGATTGGTGGCCAAGTTGGTATTATTGGACACCTAGAAATTGGTAATAATGTTAAAATAGCTGCTCAGTCAGGAATTTCATCAAATATAAAAAACAATGACATTGTTCAAGGCTCGCCAGCCTTTTCTATTTCTGACTATAAACGATCGTATGTTTACTTCAGAAAACTTCCTCAGATGAATTCACTTTTAAGCAAATTAGAAAAAGAGATAAATAATCTACTCAACAGATAAATGCCAGAAATCCAAAATACCATTACATCTCAAAATACACTTAATGGCGTTGGACTTCATACTGGATTGATGACAAACATTACATTCAAGCCAGCAAAGGAAAATAATGGTATTTGTTTTATCCGAACTGATTTAGAAGGACATCCTGAAATTGCTGCTAACCTATCTAACTTTTATGAAACCAAGCGAAGCACTCAACTAAAGTGTGGTGTGGCTAGTGTTCAAACAACAGAGCACTTATTAGCTGCCGTAAAAGGGCTTGAAATTGATAATTTAATTATTGAGATTGATGGCCCTGAGTTGCCAATTCTTGATGGCAGTTCTAAACCGTTTGTGGACGCTCTCCTAAAATGTGGAATTCAAAAACAAGACGCTAAAAGAAAAATATTTAAAGTCAATGAAAAATATCATTTTAAAGACGAAGAAACCCAAAGCGAGTATACTCTTGAGCCATATAACGGCTTCAAAGTTGATGTCACAATTGACTATGAATCAAAGGTATTACCAAAATCTGAAGCTAATTTAAACTCAATTGGTGAATTCGTAAATGACATTTCACCATCTAGAACATTTGTCTTTTTACATGAAATACAAAGCCTTTTCAATCATGGATTAATAAAAGGGGGAGACTTAAGTAATGCAATAGTTTTTGTCGAAGATGAAGTAAATTCTAAAGAACTTTTTAAATTAGCGGATATATTCAATAAAAAAGATATATCAGTAAAAAAGCAAGGAATTTTAAATAATGTAGATTTATACTACGAAAACGAACCGGCCAGACACAAATTATTGGATGTCATTGGAGACCTATCCTTGATGGGGATTTCCATTCGAGGACATCTGAAAATTTCAAAACCTGGCCACAAATCAAATATAGCATTTGCAAAAAAAATTATGCAGATTATGAAGACTGAAGCACCGTATTTTGACATTAATCAAACTCCTGTAAAAGATATTCATCAAATTATGGAGATGTTACCTCATCGACCTCCATTTCTTTTGATTGATAAAATCATGGATTTAGGCGACAC
>PKDP01000057.1 GCA_002862585.1 Flavobacteriales bacterium
AAGTTGGAATTGACAATAAGCTTTTTTTCAAAATTAGAGTGATTGTGGTGGACATAATCTTTTGTGAAAAATACCTGAGGGCGTATTGTCGCTCCAATTTCAAAAAAACTAATTCTATTGCCATACAAGAAGCTACTATTGATAGGGAAGCCAATATTGGGGGGAACTATATATCCTTTTTTCTGGTCAATTGTGCTGAAACCTCCTGAAATGCTGTAGCCATATTTTTTGTCAATAATCTTTGAATAGTCAAAGGTTAGAGCTGGCATTAATAGAAGGTGATTAGTTCCTTATTAAAAACTTTTTTGACTTTTATTCAGCGGATTAGTAGCGAATATACTGTTTGAAAATATGGCGGAAAATGCAATTACAACGTTTATGTAGAGAAATTTCTTCATGTATATTTTTTCATGTTTTAAGTAGCGTCAAACTTAGAGTTTAGACTAGTGAATGAGCAAGCTGCATTCAATTCATAAAAGTAGCAAAAAATAATTATTTTAAGTTCAAAGAATCTAAAATTTTGCTGTCTGCAATATTAGGAATGGTTACTTTTAATTTTGGTGTTCGTTCCATTTCTCTTTTGATAGCAAAAATAGCTTCTTCGTTTCTTGCCCAGCTTCTTCTAGCAATACCGTTATTAACATCCCAGTGTAGCATCATTTGTAATCGCTTATCGCTTTCATCACTACCATCAATAAGCATTCCGAAGCCTCCGTTTATAACTTCGCCCCAGCCGACTCCACCGCCGTTGTGGATAGATACCCAAGTTGCTCCTCTAAAGCTGTCGCCAATTACATTATGAATTGCCATATCAGCAGTAAAGCTTGATCCATCGTAGATGTTAGAGGTTTCTCTGTATGGCGAATCTGTTCCTGAAACATCATGATGGTCTCTTCCTAAGATGATTGGACCAACAACACCCTCTTTAATTGCTTTATTAAACGCTTTTGCTATTTCTATTCTGCCCTCTGAATCAGCGTAAAGGATTCGTGCTTTAGAGCCAACCACGAGTCTATTTTCTTCAGCACTTTTAATCCACCTGATGTTGTCTTCCATTTGTTGCTTAATTTCATCTGGTGCTGTTTGTTTAATTCGTTCTAAAACTTGACAAGTAATTTCATCGGTTTTAGATAAGTCTTCAGATTTACCACTTGCACAAACCCATCTGAATGGACCAAAGCCATAGTCAAAACACATTGGACCCATGATGTCTTGTACGTATGAAGGGTATTTGAATCTAATTTTATCTTCTGACATTATATCTGCTCCAGCTCTAGAAGATTCTAATAAGAAGGCGTTTCCATAATCGAAAAAGTAGGTGCCTTTTTCGGAGTGCTTATTAACTAAGCTAGCATGAAGGCGAAGGGTTTTTTGTATTTCAGTTTTAAACTTTTCAGGCTCATTTGCCATTAAGTCATTTGCTTCTTCAAATGTTAGTCCCATTGGGTAGTAGCCTCCTGCCCATGGGTTGTGTAATGACGTTTGATCAGAGCCTAAGTCAACATAAATATCTTCATCTAAGAATTTTTGCCATACTTCAACAATATTTCCTTGATAGGCAATAGATACTACCTCTTTATTTTCTTTTGCTTTTCTGACTCTAGAGCATAGTTGGTCGAGATCTTCAATAACTTCGTCTACCCAACCTTGAGAATGCCTTGTATGCGTAGCTTTATGATTAACTTCAGCTACTACGGTTATGCATCCTGCAATATTTCCAGCTTTTGGTTGTGCACCACTCATTCCGCCAAGACCTGCTGTCAAAAATAATTTTCCTGCAAGTCCATCATCACACACTTTTCTGCCTGCATTCAGTATGGTAATAGTTGTGCCATGAACAATACCTTGTGGTCCTATGTACATGTATGAGCCAGCTGTCATTTGTCCATATTGTGTTACGCCTAAAGCGTTGAATTTTTCCCAATCGTCAGGTTTTGAATAATTAGGAATCATCATTCCATTTGTTACGACTACTCTTGGAGCATCTTGGTGTGAAGGGAAAAGACCCATAGGATGACCTGAATACATGACTAGAGTTTGGTCATCGGTCATTTCAGCAAGGTATTTCATACACAGTCTGTACTGGGCCCAGTTTTGAAATACTCCGCCGTTACCTCCGTACGTAATGAGTTCATGAGGGTGTTGAGCTACGGCATAATCCAGATTGTTCTGAATCATGAGCATTATGGCTTTTGCCTGATTTGATTTGCCTGGATAATCTTCTATATTTCGAGCTTTCATTTCATAATCAGGACGATACCTATACATGTATATCCTTCCAAATTCTTTCAGCTCTTCTGAGAATTCTTTGGCTAAAAACTCGTGTTGGTCTTGTGGAAAATACCTCAAAGCATTTTTTATGGCTAATTTTTTCTCTTCAAGGCTTAGAATGTCCTTTCTCTTTGGGGCGTGGTTAATGCTGTAGTCAAATTCTTTTTTACTCGGAATTTCCTTTGGAATGCCTTCTAGTATGCTGACTTTAAAAGTACTCATTTCTTATTTCCTTTAGTTAAAGTGTCTGTTTTCTTATTATATCCATAGGGGCAATGCTTACAGCCGCTTTTACAACAGTACCCTCTTTTTAGATGGTATTTTTCTGTAAAAGTGATGTAACCCTCACTACTTTTGTAAAAGTCTTCCTCTGAAAGTTTACCCTGATTTGAAAAGTTTGCCATTAAAATTATATGAGGTACAAATTTACAACAATCATTATTTATATTAGAGGATGTTTTCTGAAGATAAAAAACAAATTGTTGTTGAGCTATATTCTCCCTTATTATTATCAAAAGGGGTGAAGCTTTTAGTACAAAGGGAATACACAAATGATGTTGACTGTATGGGTAATAAGTGGTGGAAATTAAAGTACAATTTAAAAAAGGCCATTGCACTCAAACATGATACTATTGTCACTTTTGGAGGTGCATTTTCAAATCATATTGTTGCTACTGCTTCTGCTTGTCATCGTTTGGGTTTAAACTCAATTGGAATTATTAGAGGAGAAGAATTTTCAAAACAAAACCCTACACTTAGAAAAGCGGCTAGCTTTGGAATGAATTTTAAGTTCATTGATCGAAATCAATATAGGCTAAAGGACAGTATTGATTGGTCTCAAGATTATGAAAATTGTTATGTAGTTCCAGAAGGTGGAACGAACGATTTAGCTGTGAAGGGCTGTGCCGAAATGATTCAAGATGTAGGTTTTGATATTGCATGTGTACCGGTTGGTACTGGAGGCACACTTTCTGGAATTATTAATTCATTAAAGAGTCATCAAACTGCTATTGGGTTTTCCTCATTGAAGGGAGGAGAGTTCTTAACTGAAACCATTAATGAATATGTAAACTCTAAGAATTGGAGTATGAATACTGATTATCATTTTGGGGGTTATGCTAAAATTTCAGAGGAGCTTATTACGTTTATGAATGATTTTAAAGAAGAGCACTCAATTTTGCTAGATCCAGTATATACCGCTAAGATGTTCTATGGTATTTTTGATATGCTTAAAAAAGACTTAATTATGCCAAATAGTACTATTTTAGCTATTCATACTGGAGGTACTCAAGGGATTGAGGGCATGAATGAACGTATAAAATCTAAAGGATGGAAAATAGACTTCTAATACTGTTTTTGTTTTTGGGGCAGCATCTTTTTTCTCAAAATATAAGCCGTGGCGAATACATTGAGCGTTATAAAGGTGAGGCTATTTTTCAAATGAAAAAGTATAATATCCCTTCGAGTATAACATTGGCACAAGCCATTCTTGAGAGTGCTGATGGTAACAGTGAGTTAGCAAAAAAATCTAATAATCATTTTGGAATAAAATGCCATTCCAATTGGGAAGGTGAAAAAGTATTTCATGATGACGATGAGTCGGATGAATGTTTTAGAGTATATAAGAACGTTGAAGAATCTTTCGAAGACCATTCTAAATTCTTATTAAAAGAACGCTATTCAGATTTGTTTAAATTAAATATAGATGATTATAAATCATGGGCAAAGGGTCTTAAGAAAGCTGGATACGCTACAAACCCTGCTTATGCAAAACACCTTATTAGAATAATTGAGGATAACAATTTGAGCCAATTTGATAAAGAAATAGATTCTGAAAAGTCAATTTATGGTGGTTTTTCTATTGGTTGGGAGGATGTAATCACCCAATCCTATATAGTAATTAAGGAAGACAAAAAGTATTATTTGAGTAGTCGCCTTTCATTATCATTTAAAGATTTGAGCCTGATGTTAGGCGGTGGATATCTGCTGAACTCCAGAATTGGAGTTGGCATCGAAGCTGGAGTTCTTTCCCCTTTAGGAAATATTAACAATATTGAGTTTCAAACTAATTATGGTTTATCAATACATTTTTTCTTGCCGGTAAAAAGAAAGAGATTTAATGTTCGTTTAAGTGTTACAACTGTTGATGGAAAAAACTATAAACCTACAATTGCTATCGGATTGTTGAGGTAATTTTTTATTCTAAGGTATAGTTGTTTAGAATATTTTCATTGACCACAATTAGGTTGATTTTGTTGTCCATATCTAAATCAACACATTCAAAATCACCACCACCGAAAAGTGGGTTTTTGGTATATGGCGATTTATCTGAAGAATATAAGTGGCAATAGCCGTTACTCGAAATGCCTAGTATTGACTTGTCTTTGAACTGGAATACTTTAGGTATCTTATCTGTTGCAACATCAAAAGACATTATCTTAGATTCAAGGTTATAGCATTCAACTTCATCGCCGTCAGAGATAAACAAATCGATCATCTCATCATCATTAAATTTTGCGGCAAAAAATTGATGTGACTCTAACTCGGATGTTTTTATTTTGCTTTTTGTTCCGTCTAATTTAGTTAGCCAAACACTTCCATTTTTATCTGAGGAGTATATATATCCAAATTTATCATCTAAATAAAACCCTTCAGAAATCGGAATTTCATTAACCTTAGCTCTTTTTTTACCATTTCTTCCAACAATACTGATATTGCCAGAATCATCAACTACATATATATAATCTTTTCCTGAGATAGACAGGTATATAGCTTTATTGGTAATTGGACTCTTCATTGCCTCAAATTTCCAACCTACCACTTGTTCTCCGTTTTTGGAATAATTATATAATATATCGTCTTGGGAAGGAACTAATATTCTGTATTTTCTATTCTTATCATAATCTACTAGAGTATGACCTCTTTTTGCTTTAGATATCAAGCTCACAGGGAAGTTTTCTACATTTCGACCCAAACGGTCAAGAATGTATAAGCTATCCTCAGTGTTGAATAGGTATTGAAGCTTTCCATTTTTATAAAAATCAATTTGACTGACATTATCCAGTATTTTTCCGCCTAGACTTTTTTTCCATAATTCTTTGCCTTTTTCATTAATTAGATAAGTGATTTTACTAGCATCCTGAATTATAATATTTTTCTTTTTGGTTGAATGGTTATATACTATCTGAGGTGAGGTAATAATATTATTATCCAAATCAACAATCCAATCAAGTTGACTCTCTTCTTGTAAGTTATCTTCAAAATGTAAAACAACATTATTGTAGAATAGCTCATTTTTAGAGCTCAATTGGTAAACGTAACCATTAATATTTGTCCAATTTTCTTTTAGTATGATAGGACTAAAATCATCATTTAGTGAAGTATTCCAATTTGAAATAGAAGGATTGGAATACATTAAGAAATTACATTTTGTTCCAATTTTGTCTTTGAAGTTGATGAAGCTAGGATTATTACTCAATACTTTTTCGGATAAAAAGTTATTAATAAATGTTTTTAATTCTGCAGGTGAATCAGAGAAAATTAGATAGCCTTCAATCCAAATGAAGTAGTTGTTTTTTACTGATTTAAAAATATAACCGTACAACTTTTTAAATAGGTTTGGAATATTGAGTTGAGAAATACTGAAGCCTCTGTATTCTTCTGAATAATTACTACCTTCAATAGATTTGCTCATAAAACTAATTACTTCTTGTGACTCTTTTTTGGTTTTGAAGAACAAATAACTCTCCGTCTTGCCAGATGATGAATGGGTTGTTAATTGTCCCATTTCATTTTCAACGATACCATTTAATGAGTTTTCAATGTCTAAATTGTATTTGTTATTAATATCGCTAACGGCTTTATTGTGTTCGTAAAGGTTATTGTGTTTGGCAAGAAACTCTTTATAATTTGAGTAAAACAGTTTTATATCTTCAATGCCCAGAGCTAGAATTTTACTTGTGTTTCTGGAAGCAATTTCACTAATTTGTATTTTTTGTTCAACTTGTCCAAAAAGAGAAGTGAGGTAATTTGATGATGAGTCTTCAACAAGTGTAAAGCCAGAAAAAGTTAAGTCATTGTTTGATATTTCTAGGTCTAATTCAGCCCAACTTGCCCATCGACTAATCCATTTAATATCCGCATTGTTTAGGGATGTATTCTGTGAAATGAGTTTTGATAAGTATTTGTAATTGACATATACATGTGTTTTTACAAATGAACTTTTTGTGCTTTGAACTTGAGTAAAAGAGGTGTTTTCAAGCAAGCTGATTTTATTATTTAACTGTCGAATGCCATCTTCTACAAGTAGCTCTGAATTACTGACAAACAATATATTGTTATGGTAGCATAGGTTAAGATTATTAGAGAGTTTGTAAATCAAAATACCATCATATTCTCTCATTTCATAGCTTCCAATTATAGAATCATTTGCCAATATGTATTCTATATCATTTTGCGAGCATGAGGTTGATAAAAAATAATAGTACGAATTAGTTGAGTGATGAAGAGAAAGGTATAGCTTTTGATTTTCAAAAAAGTGCTTAAGTTCAAGTGAGTTTTCCCATTTGTTTTTGATGTCGTTTACAGATGAATCGATTTCTGTCCACTTGGTATTTTCTGTAATAGTCTTCCAAATAGTTGAGTTTTCTAGTTCATTGAATGAAGCACTCCAATTATCACTTTCTACAATTAAGGCTGCGTTTATTGGTACTGCTTGTACAGCATCAGTTTCAACCTGATTTAGTTCTTGATATTTTTGAAATATCAGAAAGAATATCACAATCAATAGTAGAATAAAACTTATTGAAATTATATTTTTATTTTGCTTCATAATTTTTTGAAAATGATATTCAAATTTAATTAAAATTCAATTTCATATTGCACTGGAACTAACTGAAAACTTTTTCGATGATATTTAGTAATTCCATTTTCTAAAATTGCTTGTCGGTGTTTTATTGTAGGATATCCTTTATTGTTTTTCCAGTCATAGGCTGGAAAACGTTCATCCAATTCAACCATAGTTCTATCTCTGTAGTTTTTTGCTAAAACAGAAGCTGCAGCAATAGATAGAAATTTTGAGTCGCCTTTCACTATACATTCATGTTCAATACTTTCGTGTTTATTGAATCTATTACCGTCAATTAATAACAAATCAATTTTAGTTTTTAATTGATTAATTGCTCTATGCATTGCCAAAAAAGAAGCATTTAGAATATTAATCTCATCTATTTCTTCTGGCGAAACAATTCCAACCGCCCATTCAATAGCTCGTTCTTTTATTATTGGTTCGAGTTCTATTCTTTTTTTATGACTCAATAATTTAGAGTCGTTAAGCCCTTTTAGTTTTATTTTGGGAGGCAGTATAACTGATGCTGCAACAACAGGACCAGACAAACATCCTCTTCCGGCTTCGTCACAACCGGCTTCAATTAGTCCTTTTTTATAAAAGGGCTTTAACATTTAGCTTTTAACTCGTTCAGAATAAGTTCCAGTTCTTGTATCTATTTTTATCTTATCCCCAATATTAATAAACAGAGGGACATTGACCGTTGCACCAGTTTCAACTGTTGATGGTTTTAGAGTGTTTGTGGCAGTATCCCCCTTTACTCCTGGCTCAGTATAGGTTACTTCTAAAACAACTGAGGCGGGTAATTCACATCCTAAAACTTTTTCTTCATCGGCATGAAATAAGATATCGGCATTTTCACCTTCTTTCAAAAAGTCTGGAGCATTTATTAATGCTTTATCTAAAAAAACTTGTTCATAGTTATCGGTATTCATAAAGTGATAGGAATCTCCATCAGCATACAAAAACTGATGCTTTCTATTTTCAATCCTAACGACATCGATTTTCACTCCTGCAGTAAAGGTGTTGTCAAGACGCCTTCCATTAGTTAAGTTTTTCAATTTTGTTCGAACAAATGCTGGCCCCTTACCTGGTTTTACGTGTTGAAATTCAATGATTTGCCATAAGTCATTGTTGAATTTAATGCATAGTCCGTTTCTAAAATCTGATGTTGATGCCATAATATTATTTTTTTTGTCCTTTTATTATACCTCTCAATGATTCTCGTATAAACTTAATGATAGAATCCCTTTCTGAATTAGGGTTAAATTCTTTTTCAATTTTTTCAATGGCTTGTGTGTAGTTGAAGTTTTCTTGAAATATGATTCTATACATATCTTGAATTTCAGTAATTTTTTCTTCGGAAAACTCTTTACGCTTTAGTCCAATTGAGTTAATACCAATAAAAGTAAGCGGTTCTTTCGCTACTTTAATATATGGTGGAACATCTTTCCTTACTAGTGAGCCTCCTGATATCATACAGTACTCGCCAATTTTCACGAATTGATGTACTGCACTAATACCTCCAATAATTGTGTGCTTTCCAACTTCTACATGCCCACCTAATTGCACACTATTTACCAAAATAGCATAATCGTCAATATGGCAATCGTGAGCAATATGTACATAGGCCATAATAAGGCAATTCTTTCCTATTGAAGTTACTCCACTATAGTTAGTTGCTCTATTAATTGTAACATATTCTCTCACAGTAGTATTGTCGCCAATCGTAACGACGCTCTCTTCTCCACCAAACTTTAAATCTTGGGGTATGGCTGAAATAACACTGCCAGGAAAAATTTTACAATTTTTACCGATTCTGGCACCATTCATTATTGTAACGTTAGAGCCAATCCAGGTGCCTTCACCAATTTCTACATCTTCCTGTATTGTGGAAAATGAATCAATAGTGACATTATCCCCAATTTTTGCATTTGGGTGAATATCTTTGAAATTTATAGACATGTAAATTACTTTACTTTTTTTATCTGAGCCATTAGCTCAGCTTCCATGACTAGTTTTTCGCCAACATATGCTTGTCCAAACATATGGCATATGCCTCTTCTAATTGGGCTCATGAGTTTACAGTCAAATATTACTGTATCGCCAGGAAGTACTTTTTGTTTGAACTTTACCTTATCGATTTTCATAAAATAAGTTAGATAATTTTCGGGGTCTGGGACAGTGCTTAAAATTAGTATTCCTCCAGTTTGTGCCATAGATTCAATTAACAATACTCCCGGCATTACGGGAGCTCCAGGGAAGTGCCCTTGGAAGTAATCTTCATTCATTGTTACGTTTTTTAGTCCCACAACATGTGTGTCGCCTAAATCCATGATTTTATCAATCAAAAGAAATGGAGGTCGATGAGGTAACATCTCCATAATTTGATGAATATCTTTTACAGGAGTTTGATTAATGTCAAAATACGGTGCTTCAGTC
>PKDP01000116.1 GCA_002862585.1 Flavobacteriales bacterium
CCTCGGCAGAGGTGTAGGCATTTGTACCTTTAGCTCCAACACTAGAAATCATTTTATCGTATTCGTTGGCGATGGCAAATTTAGCAGCCTCTCCAGAAATAGAATCTATTTGCCCCCAAACCCTGTCTCTATTGACAGTATCTGACATATCAATTTGTCGGTACTCTTCGTATAGATCTTCTATTTTTTCAAGCATCGGAGCTTCTTTAGAATAATCTAATGAGCCGTATTTGTCAGTGCCTTTAAATAGCATGTGCTCTAGGTAGTGAGCAAGACCTGTAGCGTCAGCAGGGTCATTTTTACTCCCCGCTCTTACGGCAATGTATGTTTGTACTCTTGGTGCATCTTTGTAAACGCTCAAGTAAACTTTAAGACCGTTATCCAAAGTATAAACCCTTGATTTCATTGGGTCATTCTCAACGGTTTCGTATTTATTTTCAATTTTACTCATGTCTTGTGTTACGTTAAATACTATCCACCCTAGTGCAAGTAGAATGAGGACAAATGTTAGTTTAGTTTTCATTGTTGTTAGAAAATTAATAATCTAGTTCAAGATTAAATTGGTTTTTTAATTCTATTAGTATTGGTTTTTTTTCTGCCATTTTTTTGAACTTATCTTCATTGGTATAAGCCTTTAATTCTTTTTGTTCTAATTGTTTGACGTCAATTTTTAGTGATAATATGTCGTTCTTTAGTTTGTCTTTTAGGAAGTAAACTAAGTTTGTTTTCTCTTCGATTAACACTTCTTCTTGTACTTTATTGTCGAGAGTTAGTGTAATGTTATAATTCTCTTCTAGCTTAAACTTTTTCTCATTTAAAATAGAGAATAAATTATGCTTGCCATCTTTTTGTTTAAGAGTACCGTATTCTGTCCAGACGTTCTCTAGTTCATTGAAAGTAAAAGGGGTTTCTTTTTGGTTTACAACCCTCTTTTCTTCTGTAACTTCCTTTTCTTCACTTTCTTTTTTGTTGATTTTTATTGAAATGGTCTTTTTTTCAATAGTGTCTTTGAAGTTGACAATTTTAATAGATTTTTTATAGTCTTTTTCAATGACTATCTTGTCTTCAGAAATTGGTTCAGAAACAGGCTCGGCGGCTTTATCCTTAACCTTTTCTATAACTTTTTCTTCCTTTTTAGGCTGTTTTCCCGCTTGTTTTTTAACTACGAAAGTTTTTTTTTCAGCGGAGTTTGAAAGATAGTCAATGCTACATAATTGCATTAGGGTTATTTCAATGAGTAAGCGTTGGTTTTTGCTGAGTTTGTAGCTCAAGTCAACCTTGTTGCAAAGTTCTAATCCTATTAATAGGTACTCTTCGTTCCAAATCTGACTTTGCTCCAGGTATCGCTTTTTAACGTTTTCGCCTTCTTCCAAAAGACTTAAGGTTGAAGGGTCTTTAGATACTAATAGATTTCTGAAGTGCATACCCAATCCATTTATAAAATGGTGTCCGTCAAAACCACTATTAAGAATATCGTTAAACAAATTAAGCGATTTAGGAATATTGTTGTTGGCAAGAGCGTCAGCAGCTTTGAAGTAGTAATCGTAGTCCAATATGTTGAGGTTGGCTATAACATCCTTATAAGTCAAATTATTACCACAGAAGCTAATGATTTGGTCGAAGATAGAAAGGGCATCCCTTAAGGCACCGTCAGCCTTTTGTGCGATGATGTGCAGGGCTTCCTCTTCAGCAGTTATTCGTTCGTTTTTAGCCACATAAGCCAAGTGATTGGCAATGTCTTCAATCTGAATTCTTTTGAAATCAAATATCTGACAACGGGATAATATGGTAGGAATAATCTTATGCTTTTCCGTTGTAGCCAATATGAAGAGGGCATGGGCTGGCGGCTCTTCCAATGTTTTTAGGAAGGCGTTAAAGGCAGCTTGTGAAAGCATATGTACCTCATCAATGATGTAAATGTTGTATTTCCCAACTTGAGGAGCAAAGCGAACTTGGTCGACAAGTTCTCTGATTTTATCCACTCCATTGTTAGAGGCAGCGTCCAATTCGTGAATGTTAAATGAATGACTGTCGTTAAAGCCTTTACAGGAGTCGCAAGTATCGCATGCCTTAATATTTTCGGTGAGGTTCATGCAGTTGATGGTCTTGGCTAGTATTCTGGCACAAGAGGTTTTACCAACGCCTCTAGGGCCACAGAACAAAAAGGCTTGAGCTAAATGATTATTCTTAATGGCATTTTTGAGGGTGTTCGTAATGGACTGCTGTCCTACAATAGTGTCAAAAGTAGAGGGGCGGTATTTACGGGCCGATACAACGAAATTTTCCATCAATAATTTTTGCGAAAACAAATATAATATAATGATTGGAATCTCAATATTTAATCACGCTCTATGTTAAATAATTATATAAAAAAATATTTCCTTAATTTTACATTCTTAATTTAAAACTCTTAAAACATGGAAAATGCAAACATTTTGCTTTAAAAAGCATTAGATTTTGTGACTAACTACGGCCCAAAAGTATTGGGTGCACTCTTAATTTTCATCATAGGTTCCTGGATTGTCAAAAAAATGATGATTGGAACTGGCAAAATTTTGTCCAAGACAAAACACGATTTAACTCTTCAGCAATTCTTTCAAAATATACTGTCTTGGGCTTTAAAGATTGTTCTAATTCTTTTGGTAGTTTCCACATTGGGTATAGATATTACGACTTTTGCGGCTATTATAGCAGCGGCAGGTTTAGCTTTGCAATGTTCGCTTAAAATTTTGCTGGTGGAGTGCTTATAATGGTGTTCAAAACCTATAAAATTTGGGATTTGGTAGAAGCCCAAGGTGTTATTGGCGAGGTGTCCGAGATAGATATTTTCAATACACGATTAGTTTCCCCCGATAATAAAAAGATTATTGTGCCTAATGGTGCAATGGTAAATGGCAACATCATTAATTATATTGCTGAAGGTAAAATTCGTGTAGACTTGGAAGTGGGCGTATCTTACGATTCCGATATCATAAAGGCAAAGGATGTATTATTAAAGGTATTGACGGACAATTCAAAAGTCTTGAAAAGTCCAGCGCCCTTTGTTGGCGTTAGTCAGTTGGCAGACAGCTCAGTACAGTTTGTAGTTCGACCCTATTGCAAACCTGCCGATTATTGGGACGTTTACTTTAGCACCTTTGAAAATGTAAAAACAGCACTCAACCAAGCCGAAATAGAGATACCATTCCCGCATACAGTTTTGATAAATAAATAGTGCTGGAAAACGAACTTCTCAAAAAGCGGATATTTCAGATAGATAGTTTTAGAGAAGGACCGTTTGGAAAAACGTTTGTTTTTGTGAAAAGTTTGGCTTAGATTTGCGTCCCTTTTTTACGAGAGGGTAAACGAATTTTAAAAACCAAAATAATTAACTATGAATCATTACGAAACCGTTTTCATTTTGAATCCCGTTTTATCTGAAGAGCAGATAAAGGAGACGGTTCAGAAGTTCAAAAAGCTTCTCAAAGATAGTAAGTCAAAAGTTGTTGTTGAAGAAAACTGGGGCCTCAAAAAGATGGCGTACAGTATTCAGAAGAAAAGAACAGGCTTCTATTATTTGATGGAATTCACTTCTGAAGACCGCGAAATAATTAATAAGCTTGAATTAGCATACAAGCGTGACGAACGCCTAATGCGTTGGATAACTGTAAAGTTAGACAAGCACGCACTAGCATATGCTGAAAGAAGAAGAAAAAGACTAAATACTAACGAAAAACAAGAGGCATAATCATGGCGGATAACATTAGATATCTATCTCCAGTAGATGTAAAAAACAGAAATACAAAGAAGTATTGCCGTTTTAAAAAAGCGGGTATTAAATATATCGATTACAAAGACCCTGATTTCCTAATGCGTTTTGTAAACCAACAAGGAAAAATTCTTCCAAGAAGAATTACTGGTACGTCTTTGAAATTTCAAAGAAAAGTCTCACAAGCAATCAAAAGATGTCGTCATTTGGCTTTAATGCCTTATGTTGGTGATATGCTAAAATAAGTTACAACTATGGAATTGATATTATTACACGACGTAGAGAAATTAGGATTTAAAGATGAGATTGTAAACGTGAAAAACGGTTACGGTCGTAACTTCTTAATACCTGGTGGAAAGGCTGTTTTAGCTACTGAAGCAGCGCGTAAAGTTTTAGAAGAAAACTTACGTCAGAGAGCGAAAAAGGAAAACAAACTTATTGATGACTCTAATAAGATTGCTGAAAAAATTAACGGACTAACTGTAACAATTGCAGCTAAGACTGTTGAAGGAGGAAAGCAATTATTTGGTTCTATTACCTCTAATCACTTAGCTGAAGAGCTAGAAAAATTAGGGTTTACTGTAGACAAGAAGTTTGTTAAATTAAACAACGTAAAAACAGTTGGTGTATACGATGCTGAGGTGCGTTTGCACAGAGAGGTGAAAGCTTCACTATCAGTTGAGGTAGTTGCTGCAAAGTAATATTCAACAAACTATAATTTAGAAAATGCCTTCGCTAGTCGAGGGCATTTTTTTATTCGTGCCTCAAGGCTTCTATGGGATCTAGCTTTGCCGCTTTGGCAGCAGGGAAATAACCCGAAATTAGACCAACAAAAACACATAGGGCAATACCAGAGAGTATCCAAACCCAAGGGACAATAAAACTAGTGCCAATATACAGGGAGGTAATATTGCCAATAAGTATACCAAATACTATCCCCATAATGCCGCCCAATTGGCATATTACAACCGCTTCAATTAAAAATTGCCAACGAATAATAGAGGAAGTAGCGCCAATGGCTTTACGCGTACCTATTTCTTTCGTGCGTTCCGTAACAGAGACGAGCATAATATTCATAAGCCCTACAGCGGAGCCGAAAAGAGTAATGACACCAATGATAAGTGCCGCTAAGGTGACGTACTTTATGTTTTCCAGTAATATTTGGGTAATGTTATCGCTCCTAGTGATTTCGAAGTTATCCTCTTCAATAGGTTTTAGTCCCCTAACAATACGCATTTCGGAAATAGCATTGCCAATAGTCGCCGTTAGTGAAGAAGTCTCTTGTGAAAAGACGCTGATGGTGAAGGATTGATTGGCATAGCCAAAATATTGTCTAGCAGTAGTAATAGGGATTAAGCACGTTTTATCCCCTCCAAAAGTAGCACTAGAGCCTTTTTCTTTTAACACGCCGATGACTCTATATTTACTATTTCCAATGGAAATGAGTTCGCCAATTGGATTAACATTCTCAAAAAGTTTGTCCACTATTTCTTTTCCAATAATCACCACATGTTTACCAATTTCCGTCTCATCTTTGGTGAAGTTTCTTCCTTCCGATAAATCGTAACCTGCCGTTTGAAGGTAATTTTCATCCGTTCCAGTAATTCTTGTGTTGGGATCTGATTTTGTGGACTTGTACTTTACTATCGCTGTACTGCTTGCCCATGTTGATATTGAGGTAACGGAGGCGAAGCGCTCTTTGAATTTTTTAGCTTCAGCATAGGTAATGGAAGCGTACCGTTTGGGTTTAGTGCCTTTCTTGCCAATTCTAACACTTGAACTTTTGTTTCTAATGTTGAAGGTGTTAGAACCCATCCGTGTGAAATTCTCACTGATACTTGATTTGATGGATTCGATAGCCGTTTGAATACCTACTAAAGCCGAAATACCGATTGCAATAACGAATATAGTAAGCACTGTTCTGAGAAGATTGGTTCGGATAGACTGAAGGGCAATCTTAATATTTTCAATGACTAATTTCATCAGTGCTAATGTACGATTTTCTCTTGTAATAGTGGATTTAAAAAATTACTTTTGCAAGGCTAAAAATAAGGTTTAACGATATCAAGATTTATACAGATTATGGCATTCGACATTGAAATGATTAAAGCGGTTTATGCTAAATTTCCACAAGGCGTAGAGCGTGCAAGAACGCTAGTCGGTAAACCTTTAACCCTAGCAGAAAAGATTTTATACACTCACTTGTGGAACGCAAACAATGACAAAGCATTCTCCAGAGGTGTAGATTATGTTGACTTTGGTCCTGACAGAGTAGCTATGCAAGATGCAACTGCTCAAATGGCATTGCTTCAGTTTATGCAAGCAGGAAAAGACAAAGTAGCAGTACCTTCAACAGCTCATGCCGATCACCTTATTCAAGCAAAGATAGGAGCGGACAAAGATTTACAAGAAAGTTTAAATACCAACAATGAGGTGTTTAACTTTTTAAGTTCAGTATGTAATAAATACGGCATTGGTTTTTGGAAGCCAGGTGCAGGTATTATTCACCAAGTAGTATTAGAAAACTATGCCTTCCCTGGAGGAATGATGATAGGTACAGATTCTCACACCGTTAATGCGGGGGGGCTCGGGATGGTTGCTATTGGAGTAGGTGGTGCTGATGCTGTGGATGTAATGGCAGGTATGCCTTGGGAGTTGAAATTCCCAAAATTGATAGGCGTAAAGTTAACAGGAAAATTAAACGGCTGGACGGCTCCAAAAGATGTTATCCTAAAAGTAGCAGGTATCCTAACTGTAAAAGGAGGAACAGGCTGTATAGTAGAATACTTTGGCGAAGGCGCTGAGTCACTATCGTGTACTGGTAAAGGAACAATTTGCAATATGGGGGCTGAAATAGGAGCTACCACTTCTACTTTTGGCTATGACGAAAGTATGGAAAGGTACCTTAGAGCAACAGGCAGAAACGATGTTGCCGATGCCGCTAATCAAGTTAAAGAACATTTGACAGGAGATGCGGAAGTATATGCTAATCCTGAGCAGTATTTTGATGAGGTTATTGAAATCAACCTTTCAGAATTAACGCCGCATTTGAACGGGCCATTTACGCCTGACTTGGCGACTCCAGTTTCTGAAATGAAAGAAAAAGCCAGAGCCAACGATTGGCCTTTGGATATTGAATGGGCATTGATAGGCTCTTGTACTAACTCCTCTTATGAAGACTTAACACGTGCTGCCTCTATTGTTGAAGATGCTGTTGCTAAAGGACTAGAGCCTAAAGCAACTTTAGGAATTAACCCTGGCTCGGAGCAAGTGCGTTACACTGCTGAAAGAGATGGACTCATAGATAGCTTTAATAAGTTTGAATCGACTCGAATATTTACTAATGCTTGCGGACCATGTATCGGTCAGTGGGATAGAGAAGGGGCTGAAAAACAAGAAAAAAACTCCATCGTTCATTCTTTTAATAGAAACTTTGCTAAACGAGCAGATGGCAACCCAAATACACATGCCTTTGTAGCCTCACCAGAAATGGTTGCGGCTGTAGCCATTTCAGGGCGATTAGATTTTAATCCTATTTCGGATACATTAACGAACAAAAATGGCGATGAAGTTAGCTTAGCAGAGCCAACAGGTTTAGAATTGCCAGAAAAAGGCTTTGATGTAGAAGATAACGGATACCAAGCTCCAGCTGCTGACGGTAGTGGCATAGAAGTGGTGGTTAATCCAGACTCTAACAGACTTCAATTGCTAACGCCTTTCACTCCTTGGAATGGCGGTAATATTGCAGGAGCTAAATTACTTGTCAAAGCACAGGGTAAATGTACCACTGACCACATATCAATGGCAGGACCATGGTTGAGATTCAGAGGGCATTTGGATAATATCTCTAATAACTGCCTTATTGGAGCAGTTAATGCCTTTGGCGGTGCTGTCAACAGCGTAGTTAATCAATTGGATGGCAGTAAAGATGAAGTGCCTAATGTAGCTAGAGCATACAAAGCTGCTGGTGTTGATACTATTGTAGTGGGTGACCACAATTACGGTGAAGGATCATCAAGAGAGCATGCTGCGATGGAGCCTCGTCATTTGGGGGTAAGAGCCGTGATAGTAAAATCTTTTGCAAGGATTCACGAAACGAACTTGAAGAAACAAGGGATGTTAGGCTTGACCTTCGCTAACGAAAGCGACTACGATTTAATCCGTGAAGACGACACCTTTAATTTTGTAGACTTAGTAGATTTTGCACCTCAGAAGCAGTTGATATTAGAAGTGATTCATGTTGATGGCTCAACCGATGAGATTCAATTAAACCACACTTATAATGCTCAGCAAATCGATTGGTTTAAGGCGGGTTCTGCACTAAATTTAATTAGAGAGCAAAACGCTTAAGTTATTTTAAAATAGTTCTAAATTTTAAGGAGGCTTTTTAAGCCTCCTTATTTTTTGCGCTCATAAGTTGTCTATAATTGTCAATAGCTACGAAGTAGTTAGGGTCTTCTACAACGTTTACCTCACATATCTTTTCTGCCTTTTTAATGAGCTTTATACAGTCAGAGGATAAATGCCTGAGATGAATACTTTTACCGTTTTTCAAATACTTTTCAGTCAGTTTATTAATAGATTCAATTGCCGACTGGTCAGTTATTTTAGATTCTTTAAAGTCAATAATGACTTCTTTAGGATCGTTGGCAACATCAAATTTGCTTTGAAATAACTCTATCGATCCAAAGAATAAAGGACCATATATTTCGTAGTGTTTTACACCATGTTCATCAATGTGCTTTCTGGCTCTAATGCGTTTTGCATTTTCCCACGAAAAGACCAATGAGGATACAATAACGCCAGCAATTACTGCAATGGCAAGGTCAAATATAACTGTCATTCCAGTAACAAGGATAATCACAAATACATCACTTACGGGTACTTTATTCCAGACCTTGAAACTACTCCAAGCAAAAGTGCCAATAACCACCATAAACATCACACCAACTAATGCAGCAATAGGAACCATCTCTATATAAGTAGAGCCAAAGAGTATAAAACCTAGCAAGGCTAGAGCAGCAGTAATGCCTGAGAGTCGACCCCTACCACCTGACTTGATATTAATAATGCTTTGTCCAATCATAGCACAACCGCCCATTCCACCAAAGAAACCATTAATAAAATTTGCAGCTCCCTGAGCCACACATTCTCTGTTTCCATGCCCGTGAGAGTCTGTGAGTTCATCAATCAAGTTCAAGGTCATAAGCGACTCAATGAGCCCGATGGCAGCAAGAATAAGTGCGTATGGAGTTATGAATTTGAGCGTTTCTATACTCAATGAAATCATAGGCACATTAAAAGTGGGCAAGCCTGCTTTAATGCCTTCGCCACCATTAGAAATAATAAATGACTTTACCGTTTCAGTTTCTAAACCTCCAAAAATAACAATCAGCGATACTATGACAATTGCCGTTAAAGCAGCTGGTACTTTCTTAGTCAACATGGGTAAGAAGTACATTATAGCCATTGTTAAGCCTACCAAAGCTAACATGATATAAAGCGTATCTCCACTTAGCCATTCTCCGTTGGATTTAAACATGCCTAGCTGAGAAATAAAAATAACTATCGCTAGTCCATTAACAAAACCCATCATTACAGAGTGCGGAATCATCCTAACAAATTTACCGAGCCTTAACGCCCCAGCAGACATTTGAAAAATACCGGCTAAAATTAATGTGGCAAATAGGTATTGTAGACCAGCACTATCGTTGCCTCCTAGTGCGTTTCCTTCACTTACCAAATGAACCATTACAACAGCTAATGCACCTGTTGCTCCT
>PKDP01000034.1 GCA_002862585.1 Flavobacteriales bacterium
CGGCACCGTAATCAGCTTTATTTTCTAAATTTTCACTCATTGATTATATATGTTTATTAACTAGGGTATTTTCTAGTGATAACAAAGGTAAAAAAAGCAAGATATGTCGCTAAAAAAAATGCGAATTATAGGTGGCTACTTATTAACAAAAAGTGAATAAGTTATAGCTTAAAAGAAAGTCCAAAAAACACTTGTGGACCCAAGACTGGATAATTTTGCCAAATTTGATATCCTCCAACAAGATTTTGACCTTTTAAATAAGCTGAAAAAATAGAATTATATCTATATTCTAAGGCTAGATTGAAGTCAATAATATTATCTAATTCTAGAGTGTTTGATGACTCAATAGTAGTGGAACGTCCAAAAACTGCATATATCTCAACCGCAGGAATAATTTTATCTCCAATATTATAATCCAGTTTTAACTTGCTCGAGAAAGAAGGTTTATATGCAAATGACTGCATTGAATCGAGTTCATATTTATTGTACTGCAATTCTAAATCGGTATTGGCTTTTTCAGACAGTTTCCAATTTAAATTCCCTGACCAATTGAGATAGTTCACATCATCATAAACAACCTTAAACTTATTTTGATAGACAGAATTCATATCAAGCTCAAAGAAGGGCATATCAAAAACGCGTGAATAAGATACTTCAGAAGACCACATAATGTCTTTAGACAGTACGGATTCCATTCCTAGAAACAAATCATATATGACTTGAGAGTTTATCAACTCCAAAGAACCACCGTCATTAGATAACGCATTTAGTATGTAAGGGTTTTGTTTACTTAATGCCCAGTATGAATTTTTATTAAGCCCTCCCCGAACACCAACAAATGCTTTTTGATAGTTTTCAGAAAAATGATAGTCATACCTAACTAAGGGGTAAAATGCATAGGTTACATCAGAACTATCTCTACTATCGTAAGATTGGAACTCAAAGCCAGCATTAAGTTGCCCCCCATGTAATTCTTTTGAAACAGAAGGACTAAAAGTTAAAATCAACTCTTTAGCTAGACTGTCGTTAAAGGAGTATTTTTCTGAAGAATTATTTAAATTATAGTCAACTCCTAAACTAAGTGAATAGTCATTTACACCAATTGACTGACTGAGGTCTAACAACCAGGAAAATATGTTTTCTGTATTTTCATTTAAATCGTAGGCGTATAATTTTGTGAAATATGTTGGCTTACCATTTTCCGACGGCTTACTTTTGAAAGAAATACTAAAACTTGTATACCCCCAATACTGCTGATTAGTTAAAAGATTTTCATCTAATTTAAAAACGGTAGGGTCATAACCGTAAAGCTGATGAATTCTTCCCTCTCTATTGATATAAGCATTTAAAATACCAACATCTAAGTCCGTTTTAGCATATACTGCAAAGTCCGTTTCTCTAAATGCCGCTGATACTTTTTGATTATCGTCAAAAGAACTTTTGATATCGGCATAAGACTTTTTATAACCCAAAGCAAGGGAGTAAATTGTTTTTTTATCCCTATCAGAACTGTAATAAATTCTTGAAGTAGGCATACTCATATTTCCAACTCCTCCGTAAATGTATGTGTTATATAGTTTGGAAATAGGCTCGCCTTTAATTTTAGCCGCTTTGATAGGATTTAACTTAAGGTTAGTTTTAAAGCGTTTATCGATTGGAAAATAGCTAACCCGTTTACTTGTTTTTATAGTATCCGAAAGTGTAGGACTAAGATTTATTTTTGTAGCAGACGGAATTTGAGGTATGAAGCTCTTTGTTATTTGAACTTCTTGAACCCCTAAATCATCATTGTCATTTGTTTGAGAATACGCTGATATATTACAAATGACAATCAGAACACTTAATAAAGTAATTTTATTCTTCATCTTCTTCGGCATTTTCTTCTTCAAACAATTCATTTAATTCAACGGAGTCTAACAAATCAATTATCAAAACTTCCTTATCAATTACTTTTTGTTCTTGGCTTTCAATAACTTCTATATCAGAAATCTTTTGCTTACATATATTAACTAAGTCTTCACCTTGATAATTATCTACTATACTCTGAAGTGTAGCTTTCGATTGAAAATAATTTTCTTTCTCAAAGTAAATTTCAGATAATAGAATGAAGCCCTTGGCGATATAATAATCACTATAGTATTTTTCTGAAAGCTCGTAAATTGTTGATTCACAAGAGTCCAAATCTTCAGCTAAAAAATGAAGGTATGCCAATTGATACTTTGCCTCGGCACCCATTTCAGCAGTATTGTTTTGGGACACAAAAACATACTCCTTCTTAGCAATATAGTATTCAGACTGATCAAAGTAATGATTTGCGATAACGAGTCTCGCCTTATTTTGTGTTTCAATATCAAGCTTCTCCATCTGTAACAATTTCTCAGCAAACTCAAACTGTGAAGGTTTAATTCCAAGTTGAGTATAACATTTAAAGAGCTTTAAAGTTGACTCTCTTATCAGATTATTATCCTGAGCCACAGAGAGCAACTTATTGTAGTGAAGTGCCGCAGTTCCATATTCTTCCCTCTCGAATTCAATTCTTGATAAACGGATTAATGAACGTTCAGTAAAATCATTTTGAGGAAATTCTAAGACCATTAAATAATCCTCAACAGCATTTTCAGGAGATGTTAAATACAAACATTCTGCCTTATAGTAGTGGGCTTTAAGCTTGAAGATGGGGGCTTCATAGTTAATTAGATAATTAGAAAATGCCTGTGCAGCCTTATCATATTTTTGATTGAGGTATAGATTTTCTGAGGCTTCATAGCTTAGGGAGTCCTTTGAAGCAATATCAACACTAACATCAGAAAGTCCATCTATATAATTGAAGTATGAACTCACATCACCTTGTTCAACCGATAAGTTTTTAAAGGCAATCAAGGCTTCTTTTGCTTCTGATGAATTAGGGTAATCTTCAATTACTTTTTTGAAGTTTGTAATTGCTAATTCATTTTTTTCATCATTATAATAGTTTAAGCCTATATTCAACAGTGCTATTTTAAGCAAGGGGGTATTAGGATGGTTTTCGATTAGGTCAGTGAGTAACTCTACGGACTTATCAATATTACCATCGTTTAAATAAATAGAACTCAAGCTTAATATAGCGTCATCATGATAAATTGAATTTGGAAATTCTGTTATAAGCTTTGACAGTGCATCCCGTTTTTTGGACGGCTTATTAATCAATCCATAACAAATAGACTGCTGATGTATTGAAAAGTCAATATCAAATGCACCTTGATCCTCAGCTAAAGCATAATATTCCTTAGCTCTATTGTACTTTGTTGTCATAAAATAAGAATCTCCAATTCTTAAGTAGGCATCTGTTAACTTATTTTTATCAGTTGATTTCTTAACGTACTTCCTGAACCATTTTATAGCCTTGTCATATTGTTTGATTTGAAAATATGAAAATGCAAGCGAATAGTATGATTCAGAATATTCATTCAAAGAAAATGCACCATCTTCAAATTGAAAATCATTGAATTCTTCAACGGCTTTATTATAATCCCCCAACTGGTAATAAGCTTCTCCTATCCAAAAATAACTCCTAGCTATAAAGACAGAATTTAAAGGATATTTTAATGACTTTTTGAACCAATCAACTGATGCCTCATACTTTCCAGAAAGGTAATTTTCTATTGCAAGAAAGTAACTCAACTTTTGATACACCTGCTTCTGCTCAAATGTCAAATCAGTTAAAACTGATAATTTATCAATAGCAGACTGATAGTTTTTTGTTGACGCATATGCTTTTATTAGTAGATTCTGAACGTATAATGTATGAATTGATGAAGGATATTTTTCTAAATACTCTTCTATAATACTTACCGCATCTTCTAGGGTATTATTCTGCTCAAAAATTAGCTTCACATGATTAAAAGCAGCATCTTCTTTTAAATCTAAATCATAATCTATTTCAGACGCATACTTAAAGGCATTTATAGCTTTAGTTTTTTCATCCTGACTTAAATATGCTTTAGCTAATTGGTGAGCAGCAAACTGAGACAAGCTATCTTCTTCCAACAAAATATCTTCAAAGTGTTTGATAGACTCATCAAACTTGCTAAGCTCAAAATAAGAAGTTGCTAGTTGGTATTGCTCAAATCTGTCAAGAGTATTATTCTGAAGATATTTTTGCAGATATTCTACTGAAGACTCGTAATCTTCCAAAGCGTAATAAGCATTTCCAATTAGTCGCACTAGTTCCGAGTCTCGGCTCGGATTATAACTGGCTTCCAATAAAGGCTTTGCAAAATCTATTAGCTCTTCAAACTGATTTTGGTAGTAATAGATGTGGGTAATATAGTATCTACTGATAACACCTAGCTTTGGTGTTTCTACAAGCTTATTAAATTCTTTGAGTGCTGTAGCATAGTTTCCCTCTTCATAAGCCATATGCCCCAAACAATAGGTGGTCAAATCCGAATAAGAAAATTTGATGTTATTGATATCAAAAAAGGACACTTTAGCTTCCTCGTAGTTTCCTGTAATGAAATACGAATACCCTAATCGGAAATAATACATAGCTTCGTCTTCAAAATCAAGCTCAAAAACATCTACCATATTAAGCTTGGCAATAGCTTTATCATATTCCTTGTTTCTAAAATGTATTTGAGAAAGTGCTAAATAAGACTTGTTACGAAACTTACCATAAGGGTAATCACTTAAATAATCTTCAAACCTCACTGCAGCTTCATCATTAAATAACTCTAAAGCACATCGAGATTGTTGGTATTGAATCCATTCCATATTTTCATCGGATACAGACTCACAGTCTTGATAAGCATCACATATTGAATAGACTAGAGCGAATTGCTCTTTTTCAAGTAAGTCGTCAATTTGCTCTACATCACAAATCTGAGCATACATTAGCTGACTAAGTAATATAAATAAAATGTTAAAAATTAATTTCATTTATAAATTTTAAGCTAATTTATCAAAGTTAGACCCTTCTACTATTGAGCAATGAATAAGTTATTAACAGAATGCGTGTGCATAAAGAAGTATTGACGATAGTTTTAAAAAAAGTAACTTTGTGTGCAGCACAAAGCAATTAAAACATGCCATTAGTTGAATTAAAACACGCCGACATTTATCAACAAGACAAACTCATTTTGAGTGATGTGTCTTTTAAAATAGAACCTACTGAATTTGTTTATCTAATAGGCTCTACTGGAAGTGGAAAAAGTTCATTATTAAAAGTGTTATATGCTGATTTGCCTTTAAACAAAGGTTTAGCCGAAGTTGTCGACTATCAACTTTTTGACATTAAAAAATCTATCATTCCTTTTCTAAGACGCAAGATTGGCATCGTCTTTCAAGACTTTCAACTTCTTACCGACAGAACAGTATTTGATAATCTTGATTTTGTGCTAAAGGCTACGGGCTGGAAAAACAAAAAAGAGATTAGTAAGCGTATTGAAGAAATGCTTGTAAAGGTCGGAATGCAAGATCATATTAACAAAATGCCCTATGAATTATCTGGTGGCGAAAAGCAACGTATTTGTATTGCAAGAGCGTTATTAAATAAACCAGATTTGATTCTTGCCGATGAACCTACTGGAAACCTCGACCCAGAAACAACTGACAGCATACTTAACCTAATTCATGATCTATGCTCTAGTGGATGTGCTGTATTAATGGCTACACATGAACACAATCTTTTAAATCGCTTCCCTTCTAAAGTACTGAAGTGTGAGGGTGGTAAATTGATTGAGGCAGAGGCTAACTAAAGATGAATAGCAGCAAAGATCTACATATCATATCTTTTAATATTCCATTTCCCGCAAATTACGGCGGCGTAATTGATGTTTTCTACAAACTCAAAGCCCTACACAAACTTGGAGTTAATATTCATCTTCACTGCTTTAGTTATGGTAGAGTAAAATGTAAAGAACTTGAAAAGTATTGCGATAAAGTATATTACTACACTAGAAACATGAGTTGGACAAATATTTTTTCTCAAACTCCATTTATCATTAAAAGCAGAAGTAATAAACTACTTACAAAACGACTAAAAGAATTACCATTTCCTATTCTTTACGAAGGTTTACATTGCTCTATGTCATTAGAAAACAAGGAGATAAAGCAAAAAAAATATATCCGAGCTCATAATGTAGAAACTCACTATTATCGGCAATTAGCAAAAAACGAATCAAACTTATTTTCAAAACTATTCTTGTATTCTGAATACTTAAAAATACTTAAGTATGAGAAAACCTTAAAAAAGGTTGATGGTATTTTTTCAATTAGCAATGATGATGAGAATCATTTTTCAAAATCATACAATAGTCATTTAATAAGAGCTTTTCATTCCAACAAAGGAATTACATCAAAAACAGGCATTGGGGAATACGCATTATACCATGCTAACTTAACCGTTTCTGAAAACATCAATGCCGCATTTTTCCTTGTAAAAATTGCTACTCAGAGTTCTTACCCCTTGATTATTGCAGGTAAAAAACCAAGCGAAAAATTAATTAAAGAAATAAAAAAACATAAACATATCCAGCTTTGTGAAAATCCAACCAATGAACAGATGGATAAGTTGATACGAAATGCTCAGATGGTGCTATTACCAACAAAACAAAATACAGGCATTAAACTAAAACTATTGGAGTCACTTTATAAAAGTAGATTTTGCATAGTGAATAATACTATGGTAAGTAACACAGAGCTAGAGCCTTATTGTATTGAGGCAAATTCTAATGAAGATTGGCTCAACTCCATTGAAAAATATAAAAGCATAGAGTTTTCAGATGAAAATATAAAGCATAGAAAAGAGATTTGCTCTATTTTTAATAACGAAAAAGAAGCTCAAAAAATAATAGATATCATTTTTGCATAAAGTCGGCAAAAACTAACTTCAGTACCTTCTCCTCATTTTTCCAATTCAATTCCGCCTTAGCTTTTCCAAACTCATACGCTGATAATTTGGATTCCATAGCCTGAATTTGCTGAGCAATATATTCTGGATTTCTGTCGACTAATAACTCTCCAACCTTGTACTTATCCATGATTTTTTTAACCTCAATTAATGGAGAAGCTAGCACAGGCGTTTCGGCATGTATATAGTCAAAAAGTTTATTGGGTAGGCTGTATTCAAAACTCAAGCCTAAAGGCTCTTCAAATAATATACCAATGGATGCACTTTCTGTATGCTTTTGTAAGTCTTCAAAAGGCAAGCGTCCCAAAAACTCTACTTGATTAGAAACCCCTTCAGACTCAGTTAATATCTTTAATTTATTTAAGCCAATGCCATTTCCAATTATTTTCAATCTATAATCGGGCAAAAATGACATACCCTTAATAGCTACTTCCAAGCCACGTCCTGGGTTTATATTCCCCTGATAAAGCAGAGTTTTAGTATTTCTATCTCTAGAAGTTTGAGAACATAAATTAGGGGCATTTCTAACCACTTTCATGTCAATACCATACAAAGTTTTATAATATGACTGAATGGATTCACAAACGGTATAGGCATGTTTGATTCGTGGAAGCAAAAAAGATTCTAAACGCTCCCACAGTCTTTTCTTAAAAGGGCGTTCTAGAAGCTCAGGGGCTTCAGGGAAAAGCTCATGACTATCATAGACTAAAGGAATGTTTTTGAGTTTTGAAATCAAGTAATTCGGTAATAAGGTATCTAAATCATTACTTAATAAAACTGCAGCGGGCTTAAAGAGTAAAAGAAAAAATAATCGAAGATTATATTCAAAGTAAAATAGAGGGCCTGTATTGAATCGCATCTTCATTCGCTTACAGCTGTAGTCTCTTTTTAAGGCTACACTCCACGGACGACTTGCACCAATGAGTTCTACTTCAAAACCCATCGCTTGCAAACTATTACACACCTTAAAGACCCTTTGGTCAGTGCTTATATCATTCGTGACAGAAACTATTACTTTTTTCCTCATCTTTGCGAAAATACACAAAATAGAAGGAGTAAATCATAAGTATTTATACCTTTGAAAAAATATGACTGTACAACACCAATACCCACTACAATCTCTTAACACATTTGGCATTAAAGCACACGCCGAATATTTTTCATCCTTCTCATCAAAAGAAGAACTTATTGAGCTATTGGGTAAAACGCAAAAGCCTCTTACCATTTTAGGTGGTGGCAGCAACATCCTACTCACTAAGGACATTAGCGGAACCGTTCTGAAAAATGAAATTTCAGAAATTGAAATAACACATGAAGATAACGACTGCTTTACTGTAAAAGTTGGTGGCGGAGTGGTTTGGCACGATTTCGTAATGTGGAGTATTGAGCATAATTTGGGCGGTATAGAAAACTTATCACTCATTCCAGGAAGCGTTGGCGCTGCTCCTATGCAAAATATTGGTGCTTATGGTGTTGAAATAAAATCGGTATTTCAAGAATTAGAAGCTGTACATATTGATAACAAAACAGTGAAAACCTTTAGCAATGCAGACTGTCAGTTTGCTTACCGATATTCTATTTTTAAGGGTGAGCTAAAAGAGCAATATATTATTTGTCACGTAACGTTTAAACTCAGCAAACAGCCTCAATTTAACACCTCTTATGGAGCCATAGAAGAGGAACTTAAAGCTATGGGAGCAAGAAAAAGCCTGGAGTCAGTCAGTCAGGCAGTAATTAATATTCGACAGCGAAAACTGCCTAACCCCAAAGACATTGGAAATAGTGGCAGCTTTTTTAAAAACCCCACAATTCCAAAAGCTAAGTTTGAACAACTAAAAACACAATTTCCGAATATAGTTGGCTACCCAAATGGTGAACAATCCGTAAAAATTGCCGCCGGATGGCTCATTGACCACGCTGGTTGGAAAGGCTACCGAAAGGGCGATGCAGGTGTACACAAAAACCAAGCACTTGTATTGGTAAACTATGGCGCCGCCCAAGGGAGTGAGATACTGAGTCTTTCAAAAAACATACAGAAATCCATTCAAGAAACCTTCGAAATAGAGCTAGAAGCTGAAGTAAATATCCTTTAATCAGTCAAAATGAAAAGAATAAAAAAGCAGCTCAATTGAGCTGCTTTTGGTGCGGATGAAGGGAGTCGAACCCCCACGCCTCGCGGCACTAGATCCTAAGTCTAGCGTGTCTACCAGTTCCACCACATCCGCAGTAAAATGGTTTGCAAATATATAGTTTTTCATTAATCCACCTCAAAAAATAATTATGTAATATTTCAAATGTAAATTGCGTCAAAATGCTATTTTTGTTTAGAATCATTTTTAACCTAATATGTTACACATACAACCCAAAGAAATTCCTGTAGGCGAGCTTCACCAGTATTTGTTGGGTGCTGTTGGCCCACGTCCTATTGCTCTAGCAAGTACACTAGACCAATACGGAAACCCAAACCTGAGTCCATTTAGTTTCTTTAATATATTTAGTGCTAACCCTCCTATTGCAATCTTTTCTCCAGCAAGACGAGTACGTAACAATACCACTAAGCATACCCTAGAAAATGTATTGGATAATAAGGAAGTTGTTATCAATGT
>PKDP01000131.1 GCA_002862585.1 Flavobacteriales bacterium
TTGGATTTTAAGTCCAACGTGTCTACCAATTCCACCACCTGGGCTTGGGGTAATCCAATAAAAATCCTCATCGTGAAAAGAGGATGTTGAGCGAGTGATGGGATTTGAACCCACGACCCTCACCTTGGCAAGGTGATGCTCTACCCCTGAGCTACACTCGCAATAGGGAGGGCAAATGTAATACATTTTTCAGATTGCACAAACCCTCCATTTAAATTTTTTATTGCCCAATTACCTTTTTTATCTCATTCAACTTCATAAGTGCTTCAACTGGAGTCAATGAATTGATATCCAAGTCTTTTATTTCATCGCGTATACGCTCTAAAATAGGGTCATCAAGCTGAAAGAAACTCAACTGTAAGTCCTCATCATTGCTAGATTCTGTCACTTTGGGTTTTCCTTCTGATGAATGGGTTTTTTCAAGTCGCTTCATTATTAGCTTAGACTTATCAACCACTTGCTTGGGCATGCCTGCCATTTTTGCTACATGTATACCAAAACTGTGTTCACTTCCGCCTTCAACTAGCTTTCTTAGGAATAAAATTTGATTGTCTATCTCCTTTACCGATACATTGAAATTCTTAATGCGTTTGAATGTAGACGTCATATCGTTTAACTCATGGTAATGGGTAGCAAATAAGGTTTTTGCCTTTGTAGAATGTTCGTGCACAAACTCTGCTATTGCCCAAGCAATGGAAATACCATCATAAGTACTTGTTCCTCGACCAATTTCATCCAATAATATCAAACTTCGGTCAGAAATATTATTTAAGATACTCGCCGTCTCATTCATCTCTACCATAAAGGTTGATTCTCCTTGAGAAATATTATCAGATGCTCCTACTCTTGTAAATATCTTGTCGACAATACCAATACTAGCACTTTCTGCTGGTATGAAACATCCCATCTGAGCCAAGAGAACGATTAAAGCTGTTTGCCGAAGTATAGCGGACTTACCAGACATGTTTGGTCCAGTAATCATAATTATCTGTTGGTTTTGCCTATCCAAAAATACATCGTTAGCAATGTATTCTTCACCCACGGCTAACTGCTGCTCAATGACAGGGTGTCGACCATTTTTAATACTTAACTCATAGCCTTCATTAATTTCTGGCTTGGTATACCTGTGTCGCCTAGAAAGTTCTGCAAAGGACAATAAACAGTCTAATTGGGATATTCGTTGAGCGTTAATCTGTACTTCTGGAATGTAATCAATCAGACTCAAAACTAAATCGTTGAATAACTTAGTCTCTAATGCTAAAATCTTTTCCTCCGCTCCTAATATTTTAGTCTCTAATTCCTTCAACTCTTGAGTAACATAACGCTCAGCGTTTACTAAGGTTTGTTTTCTTATCCACTCCTCTGGAACTTTATCTTTGTGTGTATTTCTTACTTCTAAATAATAGCCAAACACATTGTTGAAGGCAATCTTAAGCGATGGAATGGCGGTGCGTTCTGTTTCTCTTTGTAGTATTTGTTGTAAATGGGTGTGGCTATGCTCAGCGATAGAACGCAAATCGTCTAGCTCGGAGTTTACGCCCTTTGAAATCACCATACCCTTACTCACCGTAATTGGTGCGTCTTCATTAATTTCTTTAGCAACCCTATCTCTTATAATTTCACATAAATTCAGATGATCAGATAGCTGAATAAGTGACTTATTATTGGATTGTTTGCAGTATGCTTTTATTGGCTCAATAGCAGTCAATGCCTTCTTAAGCTGAACGACTTCCCTTGGGTTAATACGTGCTGTCGCTACTTTAGAAATCAAACGCTCTAAATCGCCTATCTCTTTAATGTTGGTAGACAAAACCTCAATATCGGCTTTCATAAAATAGTCAACAGCCGATAATCTATCCTCGATAAGAGTCTTTTCTTTTAAAGGAAATGCCATCCATCGCTTCAACAGTCGAGACGCCATTGGCGTAATGGTAAAATCTATGATGTCAATTAAAGTAATGGCATCTTCACTAGACGAATTAAATAACTCCAAATTTCGAATTGTAAACCTATCCATCCAAACATGATTAGACTCTTCAATCCTCTGAAGGTTAACGATGTGTTTAATGTGGTTGTGATGCGTTTCTGAAAGGTAATGCAAAGCTGCACCTGCTGCAATAGTTCCTGCCGTCATGTACTCAACGCCAAAGCCTTTCAGAGAAATCGTCCCAAAATGTGCCAATAACTTCTCTTTCGTAAAATCATCAGCAAACACCCAATCTTCTAATGTACTGGTGTAATATTTATCCCCAAAAAGTTGACTGAATTTTTGGCTAAACTGTTTTTGAATAATTATTTCCGAAGGGTTAAAACTTTGAATAAGCTTACCCACGTATTCGTCCTTGCCTTGTGCTAGTAAAAACTCGCCAGTAGAAATGTCCAAAAAGGAAATTCCTATTTCTTTTGTCCCAAAATGAATAGAAGCTAAAAAATTATTGGACTTATGGTCAAGGACTTTATCATTGTAAGACACACCTGGCGTGACAAGTTCCGTAACGCCTCGCTTTACGATGGATTTGGTTGCCTTTGGGTCTTCTAATTGGTCACAGATAGCTACGCGTTGTCCTGACCTTACTAGGTTGGGCAAATAGGTGTCTAAAGCATGATGGGGAAAGCCAGCAAGTGCATCATTCGAGGAACCGTTTGAACGTTTAGTTAGTGTAATTCCTAAAATTTTGGATGCTTTAACGGCATCATCACCAAAAGTCTCGTAAAAATCACCTACCCTAAATAATAGCATAGCAGTAGGGTATTTAGCCTTTATGCTATTGTATTGCTTCATCAAAGGGGTAACCTTCTTTACACTACTTGTATTTTTTTTAGCTGCCAACGGTCTATTTTGTATAATTTAGCGAACAGATTTTTAAAAGATGCGTAAGTTAAAAAATAAGGAGTTAAATCGTTTAAATTTAGAAGAATTTAAAAGTACAAAAAAATTACCGATTGTTATCGTTCTCGATAACGTTAGAAGCGCACATAATGTAGGTTCAATATTCAGAACTTCCGATGCCTTTTTGATTGAAAAGGTAATGCTCTGTGGTATTTGTCCTACTCCACCCAAAAATGAAATACGAAAAACCGCTTTGGGGGCAACCGAATCTATGGACTGGGAATATTTTGAGAATACTGCCGACTGCATTAAAACTCTAGCTGAAAAAGATTTTTCCATACTTAGCATTGAACAAGCTGACAACTCTGTTGAGCTTCAAGATTTTGAAATTGACAGCTCAAAAAAAGTAGCCTTGATTTTCGGTAATGAGGTCAATGGTGTAAGTAACGAATGTATTGCTCTGAGCGATGGTGTTATAGAAATACCCCAGTACGGAACAAAACATTCATTCAATGTCTCAGTCAGTGCCGGGATTGTTCTTTGGGACTTAGCTAAAAAACTATAATCCTATTTCTTTATAAAGTCAACTCTCCTGTTCACTTCGTTCATGTAGTCTTCCAAGTTGTAGCCTCCATTTTCAGAGTCTGCACTGAAGTTCGACTTTAGCAATAATGGACTTGCTTCACCTTTTGAAACCACTTCAAACCTATCAGCATCTACACCAAAAACATCAACGAGGTATCGGATTGCATTTTCTGCTCTTTCCTTTGCTAACTCTAAATTGAAGTCAATAGTTCCTCTATTGTCAGCGTGACCAACAACAAAGTATGTATCGCCTTCATTTTCATTCATTATTTTTGCTGCTATCGCTAATCTTTTAAAATCTTCATTTCGAATTTTTGTACTTGCAGTGCTAAAGAAAATTGATGGTAAAACAGTCGAAGATGAATTGCTACCACTAGATTTTTTAGAGACCTCTATACCTTGATAGTTTACAATAGCACCTTTTTCTGAACTCTCTAAATCTCTGCTATCTGGAACACCATCACCATCTGAGTCAATTTCAACACCATCAGAATTTACCTTAGCATTTCGCGATGTAAATACATCCTTATCTTTATAGTCATAAACACCATCATTGTCTATGTCCATAGGCACTCCTGAACCATCTACGCTCACACCTTCTGGAGTTTCGTTGTCTTTATCGAAATAATCTGCTACACCATCTTCATCCGAATCTTTTGACATCTTTTGTACTTTTTGAGCAATGCGTTTTTGAGTATGATAGGCATCGTCCAGGGGATTATACCAATGCATTGATTTCTTTTTTGAGCCCAATGAATAGGTTAAACCTAAAGAAAATGACATGAATCTATCATTTTTAGTTCCCAATACATCTCTTCCTGATTGTTTAGTAATGTCAATAACATCTGAATTAATCAAGTAATATTTGATTTTAGCTGCAAAATCAATACGGTCACTAATTTTATATAGCACATGTGTTGCGGCTTTGAAATAAGCTTCAGTTTGTACCTCTTTATTTTCTAAATCACTGTTTTCATAGCCTCTATATCCAATAACATCATTATTAGATATTTTTCGTTGTACGGAACGGAAAGACATTAATCCGAGTCCTAATTCTCCAAAAATCTTAACCTTTGATGTTTTATACTTTTTAGTATTGAGCACAAAGTTTGATAGGTTAATAAGTAAACTACCATCGAAATTCGTATAATGGGCTAGAAACTTTGTTGACATAGTATCCAAACTAGCTTCATAAACTGTAGTACAGTGGTCGCAACTTCCGAACTCTCTTCGTAATCCACCTAACTTACCAAATCCAAACTCAGCTTGCAAGCCATACATATTGTTGAACATTTTCTTAGCGTTTATTGCTCCAGAAAATCTAAACTCATTAAAGTTTCCAATACTAGCCGGGTAAAAATCATGTTGCTTAATGTCTCCTAAAAAGATATTAGAGGATAAAACATCGGCACCGACAGAAATTGAATTAAATTGTGGACTCCTGGTCTGGGCGAATGAGCTTAAACACCCAACAAGAAGTAATAGGACTAGTGTTAAATTTTTCATGATTTAAAAGTATTTATTTAGTCCACAAAAGTAAGTTATTTAATAAAACATTGTTAACAATGATATATTTAAAATTATTTATCATGTACACTCATAATTTGTAACCTAATAAATATATATTTGCAATTATCAACTAACTTTTAATGAAATTCATGATAATGAAAAAGACAAATTTTTTCAAATCCTCAATAGTATTCGCAGCTCTATTATTACTAAGTTCGTGCGGGCTAGATTTAATGGTTTCTAAGTTCAACACTTTAGAATACACTGTTACGCCAACTCAAGTTGAAGTTCACGGCGGAGTCATCGACATTGAACTGGATGTAAACATCCCGAAAAAATATTTCCAGAAAAATGCTTCTGCCGAGTTCAGACCAATGTTAGCAGAAAGTGCTGATAGTGATAACAAAGTGTTTTTTGAGCCTGTGAAACTACAAGGAGAAAAAGTATCGTCTAATGGCAATACTATTGGCTATGTAACTGGCGGAAAATTTACCTACAAAGGGAGCCTGGAGTATACAGAAGATATGTTTGCTTATGACTTGTTTGCAACAGCTACTGCTACTATGAATGACAACAGCAAGTACCTTGGCTCATTGAAAATTGCAGACGGTATTATGGCTACTGCTACTCGAGTAAAGAATAATGAGGAACCAAAATTCGCTGACCATACTTATGAGAAAGAAACTATTCTCGAAGAAACGGCTGTTATTTACTTTACCGTTAACAATTCTACAGTAAGGTATTCTCAAAAAAGTTCTGACGAAGTAAAACGTTTGAAAGAATTTGCTAAGCAAGGCTTCAAAACAAAAAACATTGAAATTTCTTCATACGCATCACCAGAAGGCAGTTTAGATGTTAACGATAAAGTTTCAGGAAACAGAGCCAAGTCAACTTTCTCTTACGCTAAGCGATTAATGAGAGATTTGAAAGTTGATGGTGCTAAAAACGATGATTTATACATCAATAGCTCTAAAGGTGAAGACTGGGGCGGTTTTAATAATCTTGTTAATTCTTCTGATTTAAAGGACAAAAGCAAGGTTTTAAATATTGTTAGAAATCAGAAAGACCCTCAAAAAAGAGAGGAAGCTATTAGAGATATGGCTGAAATTTATGACGCAATAGAAGATGACGTTCTTCCAAAATTAAGAAAAGCAACCATCACCCTTCGTGTGTATGAGCCAAAGAAAACAGATGAAGAAATTGCATCTTTAGCTATTTCAGACCCTTCTCAATTGGACATGAAAGAAATGCTATTTGCTGCTACTTTGTTAAATGATAATTCGATTAAGAAAACTATTTATAAAGCAACTACAAGTGCCTATCCTAACGACTACAGAGCGTACAACAATTTACTTTGCATGAATATCATTGAAAAAGATTTCAATAAGGCAAAGATGAATTTAGGTAAAGCCGAGAAATTAGGATCCAGCGCAAAAGAAGTAAGCGAAAACAAAGGAATAATAGCAGCCATTTCAGGTGATTTAGAAGGTGCTAATTCTTTATATAGTAAATCAGGAGCATCAGACCTAAACAAAGGTATTCTAGCAATTAAAATGGGTGATTATGCTTCTGCTAGTAGTAAACTTAAAGGTAATGGCTACAATGCTACACTTGCTCAAATCCTAAATGGAAATAATGCTACTACAAGTGACAAAACAACTGACGGCTACTATTTAAATGCTATTTCAAGTACACGTTCAGGTAATTTTGATAAAGCAGTCCAAAATTTAAGCCAAGCAATAAGCCTTGATGCTAACCTTTCTAAGGAAGCTGCTAAAGACGTTGAATTCATCAAACTGAAAGATAATTTAGAATTTCAATCTTTAGTTAAGTAATAAAATAAATTTCTGAAATTTAAAAAAGCCCGTTATCACGGGCTTTTTTTTATATAATAATTCTATGAATTCCTTTTTCATAGTACTGTTCGGTAAGCTTTATAAGCTTATCAAAAGTAGAGGTGTCAGTTACAAAATCTTTATCTGATACATCAACAATAAGAACAGGATAATCAGTTTGCTTTTTAAAGAAATCAAAGTATTTATTCTGAATATCTAATAGATAGTTGTCGGAAATGTCTTGCTCATAATCTCTTCCTCTTTTCTGAATGTTGTGCTGCAATCGACTTACATCAGAATGTAGATACAGAATTAAATCTGGCTTTGGCAAGTTATTGAGAGCGATATCAGAAAGCCTATTAAACAATAATAACTCATCATCTGACAGGTTGTTTTTTGCAAATAATTTAGACTTAACGAAAAAATAATCTGAAACTAGACCTTTAGAAAACAAGTCCTGATCTCTGACCTCACCCAGTTGTCTATAGCGTTCTGCCATAAAAAACAACTCCAATGAAAAGGCATACCTCTCCGGGTTTTTATAAAATTTTGGAAGAAATGGATTGTCCGCAAATTCTTCAAGTATGAGCTTACAGCCTAACTTTTCAGACAGCATATTTGAAAAGGTTGTTTTACCTACTCCAATATTTCCTTCTACAGCTATGAACTGATAACTCATACCTTTACTACTTTTGAATAATCTTTACATTCCTTCAACAAATCTGCCAAGGTCAACTTAATAACAGGATGAACAAAACCTTCTGCTATTTCACACATTGGTAAAAGTGTAAAACGTCTTTCCTTAATTCTGGGATGCGGAACAGTCAACTCCTCTGACTCTATGATATCATCATTATAAAACAATATATCCACGTCAATTTCTCGAGCCTGATATTCTTCAGAATTTGATCGTACTCGCCCCAATCCTTGCTCAATGAATTGACATTCATCTAAAAGCCGTTTCGCTTCAAAATCTGTTTTGATAAATAACACTTTATTTAAAAAGGAATTATCGTGACTAAACCCCCAAGGAGGTGATTCGTAAAAGGAGGATTCTTTAATTAACTCTCCCACATTTTTGAATATCAAGTCAGCAGCTTTATCAATAAAGGATTTTGAGTCTCCTAAATTACTACCCAATAACAGATAAACATAATTCATTCGACTAATTTAATTAAGGTTTCAGAATTAAGCCTACAAATATTCTAAAAAAATGTAACTTTGGATTGAATTAATTAATCAAAATCTCACAGCTATGCTAAAATTCCTGAAAAGCGTTTTAAAATCAGTATTCGTTACCATTATTTCATTTTTTCTTATTGTCTTAATATTTGTAGTCATCGGTGTATCGTCTTCAAGTTCAGAAAAGGAAGTTGTAGTAAAGGACAAAAGTATTCTCGAAATTAATTTGAATGAACAAATAGTTGACAGAGGCTCTGAATTTGATTTTGATATCAGTTCAATACTCAATGAAGAAAATACATTTGGATTAAATAAAATTTTAAAATCCATTGAAAAAGCAAAGCATGATGACAGGATTAGCGGGATATATTTAAATATAGAAATGCCTCAGACGAGTTCTGCAACAACTGAAGAAATCAGAAATAAACTTCAAGAATTTAAAGATTCAACCGACAAATTTATTATCGCATATAGCGAGGTGTATTCTCAAAAGGGCTATTACCTGTCATCAGTAGCAGATGAAATTTATTTACATCCAGAAGGCGTGATTGAACTAAAAGGACTTTCATATGAAGGTATGTTTTTCAAAGGAGCTTTAGAAAAGTTAGAAGTTGAACCTCAAATAATAAGACACGGTAAATTTAAAAGTGCTATTGAGCCGTTTATCCTTGAAAAAATGAGTGATGAAAACAGAGAGCAAGTCAATCGCTTCATATCCTCTATTTGGAATAATATGAAAATGGGGATTTCAAAAGCAAAAAACATTACTGAAGATGAATTAAACGCCCTTGCAGAAAACCTATTTGTTCAATCACCTAAAGACGCTGTTGACTATGGTCTAGCTGATGCTTTACTGTTTGAGGACCAAGTTAGAGATACCCTAAGACAAAAATTAGGAATAGAAAAAGATGCTAAGGTTAATAAAATATCACTTAGAGAATATTCTGAAGTAAGCGTTAAATCAGGCAAAAAGAAATATTCAAAAGATAAAATTGCAGTTATTTATGCTCAAGGAGATATAAGCAGCGGAGAAGGTGACAATTTAAGTATTGGCTCTGTTACTACTTCAAAAGCAATTAAAGAAGCAAGAGAAGACGAAAAAGTAAAAGCTATAGTGTTAAGAGTTAACTCACCTGGTGGAAGTGCTTTAGCATCCGAAACTATTTTGAGGGAGATGGAATTAGCAAAAGCAACTAAGCCAGTTGTGGTATCTATGGGAGATGTTGCTGCCTCAGGTGGTTATTATATTTCTTGCAAAGCCGATACTATAGTTGCTAGCC
>PKDP01000133.1 GCA_002862585.1 Flavobacteriales bacterium
TAACCTATTGGGAGAAGAGGTTTACACTGAAGAGTTGGTAGACTTTGAAGGATATCACCAAACGCTTGTAGACATGAATGGCAAACCAAAAGGCGTGTATTTCTTAGAAATCACCACACTAAAGGGAAGCATCAACAAAAAGATAGTGCTTCAATAAGATTTAGATTTGACTTTTAAAAAAGCTCCGAGTATTTGCTCGGAGCTTTTTTTATGAGTAAGTATGTGGTATGGCAATTAATCACCATAACTCTACATAACCTATTAATTATGATTTATTCAGTTTGTGAACCTTAATGGGGTTAAATAAAAACTCTCCTACTCAAAGAGCAGAAGGGTTTTGTAAAAGCTGTACGGAAAGGACTCGAACCTATAAGTAGACGTTAGCACAAAAGTGTTTATCCGTTAATTCTACACCCTCGAGACAGGAGGGCATGTTTGCCAATTTCATCACCGTACAATAAATGATATTATACTATTTCCTCACCATGTTGTGAAAGATCAAGACCTCTTTCCTCTTGGTCTTGTCTGACACGCATTGGCAAAATAATGTCAACAATTTTATATAAAAGCAGAGAGCCAAAGAAAGCGAATAGAATAACAATTACACAAGCGATTAAGTGAAGTATAAATGTATTTACTTCGCCATATACTAAGCCAACGTCTTTGGCAAAAACTGCAGTAAGAATCATTCCGCAAATCCCCCCAATACCATGACTAGCGAACACATCTAAAGTGTCATCAATTCTATTCGACTTTTTGATTTTCATCATAGCTAGGTTACACACCAAAGCAGTGATAAAGCCAATTAAAATAGAATGTGGAATACTCACAAATCCTGCAGCAGGAGTAATTGCAACCAAACCAACAATAGCGCCTATGCAAGCTCCAACAGCCGATATTTTTTATTTAAAAATCTATCGAAAAGTACCCAAGTTATCATGGAGCTTGCTGAGGCGATATTTGTGTTGGCAAATGCTACTACAGCATCATAGTTTGCCGCAAGTGCTGAGCCTGCGTTAAATCCGAACCACCCAAACCATAAAAGCCCTGTTCCTAAAATAATAAAAGGAATATTAGCCGGGTCGGTGTTTTCTACTTTTCTTTTGCCAAGGTAAAGAGCACCAGCTAGTGATGCTAAACCTGCTGACATATGAACAACAGTTCCGCCGGCAAAATCTAAAACGTGTAAGCCCTCATAACCTTTTATTCCAATAATATCTCCGAAGTTGGCGAAAATACCCTCAGGAGACCAAGTTGTATGAGCAATAGGGCTGTATATGAAGACACAAAATAGAATCATGAACAATAAGTAGCTTCTAAATCGAATTCTTTCGGCAAAGCTACCTGTTATGATTGCAGGTGTTATAATGGCAAATTTTAACTGAAATAAAGCAAATAATAAGTAAGGGATATTGCTGTTTTTAGAATCCAAATTATCTAGACACAGATGCTGAATAGGATTTCCAATAATACCCCATTCATTTACTGAATCTCCAAATGCTAAGGAGAAACCAAATAATACCCATATTAAAGAAATTATACCCAAAGCGATAAAGCTTTGTAACATAGTTGAAATGACATTCTTTTTATTGACCATTCCTCCGTAGAAGAAGGCTAAGCCAGGCGTCATCAGAAGAACTAGGGCACTGGCAACAATCATCCATGCAGTGTCGGCACTATTAATGTCGACTAACTGCGTGGGTGATGTTTGATGATTTGAAAAAAATAATAACACTAGCATAACTAGTGAAAGGATGATGAAAAATGTACGCCTATTATGAAAAAACATGATTTCGATAATTATTTTTCAGTATCCACTTTTAATTCAATGAGTAACAGATGTCTTTATTTTGACGATACTCATTAATCGTTCTTGGTTTGGTGGTCGGCTCAGACGTCAAATCATAATTGTGAAAGAGATTAATCAACGAGTGATAAACGGGATCGTTTTTGTCGTATGTATAATCCTTTCGTCTATTATTGGTCAAGTATTTGACTTCGGTAATATGGTTTTTAGAATCTAAAAAGTATTCTGAAACCGAATCTAAATTATGAACTGTTATTTTTTTCATATCACACTTACTAACTAACTGTACAAATTTACATATATTTGCATCTATAAACATTAAATATAAACTATAAAGTGCATAAAAAAGTCAAAAAAACTTATTTTTACCGTTTAAAAAGTTAAAAATGTTTTATAATGTGTTTTTTTAAGCGTTTATATTTAAATTTAAAACCATAATACGATGTCAAAGTCAAATTTAATAGATAAATTAGATTTAGAAATACTCAAATTATTGTCTCGAAATTCAAAAATTTCATTTTCAGAAATTTCTAATATTCTAAAAGTTTCCAATACTACTATTCATGTGAGGATTAAACGATTACAGAAACTAGGCATAATTAAAAACTTTACTATTACTATCGACTATGATAAGCTTGGTTTTAACTACACCTGCTATATGGGGGTGTATTTGGATAAAGCTTCAAAATACGATCAAGCTCTAAAAGAGCTTTTGAAGATTGATAATATTACCGGTATGGATTTTACTACTGGCAAATCAAGTTTATTTTGTAAAATCCGTGCCATTGACTCCAATGATGCTCGACAAATCATTAGTAAAATTCACAAAATAGAAGGGATTAATAGGACTGAAACCTTTTTCTCTCTTGAGCAATTACTAAACCAGAAAGAAAGTTTACTGTCAACAATTATATTTTAGTTTTTGTCTTAAAGCTGTAAAAACCGACTCTTCTTACAAAGTAATATTGTTAAAAAAAGGTTAAGTTTGCTAGAATAACTTGAGAACCTTAATTTAACTAATGAACAGTATTCGGGCCCTACTTTTAACTGTATTGTCTTTTAGCCTTTCTTATGGTCAGGAGCTTTACCAAACGGATAACATCACAACAATAGATATTTATTTTCCCATTTCTAATTGGAATGAGGTGATGATAAGTAATTATGATTCGGAAACTTTCCTTATGGCAGATTCTGTAGTGATCAACGGTTCTATGAAAGATAGCGTTGGCGTTAAGTATAAAGGAAATAGTACTTTTTCAGAGAACAACGATAAAAACCCTCTAAATATATCTTTAGATGAGTTTAACGATAATCAAGATTACAGAGGTTTTCAAACACTCAAACTTTCTAGTGGAGATAAAGACCCTTCTTTTCTAAGAGAAGTATTGTCATATGAGATCGCTAGAAAGTATATGCAAGCACCTCGATCTAATTTTGCTAGAGTTTCTATCAATGGAAATTATCACGGGTTGTACAGCAGTTCAGAATCCGTTAATTCCGATTTTCAAAGAAGACATTTATACGCTGATAATGACAATAGCCGCTTTAAATGTAATCCTGTCAGTACATTTAATGGAGGCTCATCATTAGATTATTTAGGTACAGATTCTGCCTCTTACTACGACTATTATGAATTGAAATCAGACTTCGGCTGGCAAGATATTATTGACTTAACTAACTCTATAAATAATAATCCTCAAAACATTGAGCAATATCTTGACATCGACCGTGCAATTTGGATGTCTGCATTCAATAATATCGTAGTCAATTTAGATAGTTATCTGGGGCCTTTTCGACAGAACTATTACCTTATCAAAGACGATAATAACCGAATGAACTCTGTAGTGTGGGATTTAAATGAATCCTTTGGTGGTTTTGCAATGGTAAATCAAGGACCAGGCATGGGTGGACCAGTAAATCTTACTCAATTAGATCCTTTACTGAGAGAAAATGAAGAAGGCTGGCCCTTGTTGGATTTAATATATTCTAATCCAACATATAAGCGAATGTATATTGCCCATATGCGTACCATTATCAATGAAAACTTTGCCAATGGATGGTATTCCGAAAGGGGTTTAGAATTGCAGAATTTAATCAAGAGTAGTGTTCAAACCGATCCAAACGCAATCTATAGCTATTCTGACTTTATTGCTAATCTTAATGACGATGTCACTATTGATGGAGGACCAGGGGGAGGTAATAAGTTTGGACTAAGTTCTTTAATGGAAAGCCGTGTTGAATACTTAGAATCTCAGGCTGAATTTACTGCTATTCCTCCTACAATTAGTGCTGTTAGTACTACACCTTCGGCAGTTAATATTTACTCTGAAGCAAATATTAGTGTTCAGGTTGAAAATGCTGAATCAGTTGTATTTGGGTATAGGTTTAGACCTTACGAAGTATTTACAAAGCTCGAAATGTTTGACGATGGCAACCACAATGATGGACAAGCTAATGATGGAGTATATGGCGTTTCAATAGAGGTTGAAGCATTAGATGTTCAATATTATATTTATGCCGAAAATAATGATGCTGGAATATTTTCCCCAGAACGTGCAGAACACGAATATCATTTCTTGCCAGTTGTGGGCGATTTAGTGATTAATGAATTTATGGCATCTAATACCTCGGCCGTTGAAGATATATCTTCAGGAGTTTCTGAATATGACGATTGGGTAGAATTATACAATAGAGGAAATACGAGCATTAATCTCTTAGGCTATCACTTATCTGATAATGAAAATGTATTGGATAAATGGACATTTCCAGATGTGAGTATTGCTCCAAACGAATACTTGATTGTATGGCTAGATAATGATCTTGATGCAACAAGTGGATTGCACACCAACTTTAGATTGTCTGCTGATGGTGAAGAGTTGTTTTTGTCCACATCAAATAACTTTATAATTGATGCCTTGTTCTATGGGGAGTTACCGTCAGATTTAGGCTATGCTAGAGTGCCAAACGGAAGCGGTGCTTTTGTTGTACAAGACCACACATACAATGCCAATAATGGATCAGGAACGGCCATTTCTAACCTCACACACAATTCCGATGTGTTGGTGTACCCTAACCCTTCCAATTATTTGCTTCATATTGTTGTTCCTTTTGCAAATCAGATTGAAGTCTATGATGTATTAGGTAAAAAGCAATACCTCAATAAAAACATAAGAAATGGCGTTGATATTGATGTTAGTAATTGGAATAAAGGCGTTTATATTTTAAGAATAGATGACAAAGTCCGTAAAATCAGTGTACAATAAAATGAAAAAAATACTACTTATTCTAGCAGGAGTTAGTGTCTTATTTTCGTGCCAAAAAGAGGCAGGAGAAGGAGGGGCATCTTCCATTGCAGGAAAAATTATAACATACGACTTGAGTCATTTTGATGTGCCTGGCGGGAACCAAAGTGTAGACACCATCTCAAGCTATGCTACTGCAGACGAAGAGGTTTATATTGTGTATGGCGATGAGGATAATCTTTACGACGATTCCTACAATACCTCTTGGGACGGAAGCTTTAGTTTTGAGAATTTAAGAAAAGGAAAGTATACCGTATTTGTATATTCAGAATGTGAAGCGGATACAAGTGGATTAGCGGCTTTAAGCCAGACAAACTCAACGTATGCTCAAGAATTGGCATCTACTATTTGGCACCCAAATTGCATTAATGGAGATTTTCCATATATTGTTGAAATAGAAATTACGGATAACAATTCCGTATATAATTTAGGAGATATATCCATTTATAATATTGCCGTCAATTAAAAACATATTAGACTCTTTTGAGCCCATATCTTTGGAGCAAATGGATTCGGTGCAGTTAATGAACAGAACAGACACCAAATTTGTTTTTGAATTGGAATTGTTAGGCAAAGTACTCAACGAAATTAGAGAATATTATTACATTCTGGATATAAATAATAAGCGAATGAGTGCTTACCGTTCTTTGTATTACGATACCGATGATTTTGAGTTTTATTTTGAACACCACAATGGCAAAACAAACCGCAACAAAGTAAGGTATAGAGAATACATAGATTCGGGTCTATGTTTCTTAGAAATAAAGCACAAAACCAATAAGGGGAAAACAATAAAAAAGCGAATAAAAGTCGATAAAATCCCCAATGAAATTGATACGAATGCCAATGCCTTTATCACTTCAGTAATTGGGAAGGAGAAAGAACTCGTTCCAAAACATTGGAATAAATTTAACCGCATTACTCTAGTCAACAAAAAGATGAAAGAACGCTTGACGATCGATGTAAACATTAATTTTGAAGGTGACAACAAAACATCTGAATTAGAGAATATGGCAATTGCAGAGGTAAAGCAAGAAAAAATTAATTACGCTTCAGCCTTTATGCGAATTATAAAAAAGAATATGGTAAGGCCTTTTAGAATTAGTAAATACTGCATGGCTACTGCCAGCCTTTACCCTTTATTAAAAAACAATAACTTTAAACCCAAGTTTTTAAAAATTAACAAACTTCAACATGATGCATAGTTTACTATTATTGATTTCAGACATAGAGCTTTTTGGAACTGACCTATTTGACCAAAAAGATTTTATTGAGCTGCTTGCTCGTTCAATATTTAACTTTTTGATAGTGGGATATATTGTTCGCTATTTGTACTATCCAGCTACAAAGAATAAGGACTACTTATTTACATACTTACTGATTAGCGTAACGGTCTTCTTCCTTTGTTTCTTGTTAGAAAATGTAAAGTTAGAATTAGGGTTTGCTCTAGGACTATTTGCCATCTTTGGGATAATCAGATACCGTACAGATCCTATTCCTATTAAGGAAATGACCTATCTGTTTATCATCATAGGTATTTCCGTGATGAACGCACTAGTAAACAAAAAAATCAGTCATGCTGAGGTAGTATTTACCAATCTTATTTTCATTGCTTTAACCTATGGTCTTGAAAAAATTTGGTTGCTCAAACACGAATCTCGAAAGAATATAACTTTTGAAAGAATAGAGCTAATTTTACCTGAAAAGCGACAAGAGTTGTTGGAAGATTTAAAGTTAAGAACAGGCTTAAATATTACTCGTGTAGAAGTAAAGAGTATAGACTTTCTTAGGGATACCGCTCAGTTGAGAATCTTCTTTTTTGATGATGAACAAAAGTAGTTTAATACTTCTTTTATTTCCCCCTTTTCTGTTGTTAGCCCAAGAGCAAGACTTTCAATTATGGACTAAGGTTGGACTTTCTCATTCGCTAAATAAATCCGTCAAACTTTCCTTTGACCAAGGGTATAGGCTAAGAGAAAATGCAGCATTATCCGATGCCCATTTTTCTAATCTATCCATAAGGTATAAAATCAACAAACCCTGGTCAGCTGCTGTCGGTTACCGTTATATCAACGACTTTGATTACGCCATGCAAATGGAGGTTAAGCACCGCTTGTATGCGGATTTAAACTACCGTAAAAAACACAAGCGTTGGGAGTTTAAAAACCGATTGAGGTACCAATTGCAATCTGAAGTTACTCTTAGAGATAAAATTTCTGCAACTTACAATGTACGCAAAACACCCCTTGAGCCATTCACTGCATTTGAGGTGTTTTACCGAAAGCAGTCGCTTAATAAGTGGCGTCATACATTGGGAGCCTCTTACCCTCTTTCTAAAGATATAAACTTCTCTTTGTATTACAGGTTACAACAAGCCATTAACAGTAATAGCCCACAATTGTATATCTTAGGAGTTGGATTTGATTACGATTTTTAAGATGAAAACTAAGCTCAACTTTCAACATTTTATTTTTCCGGCTTTATTCATTCTATTACTTGCTTTAATAGAGTACTTGGAATTTTATTGGGAGGTGCGTTTGGTAAAGTATGGCGTATTACCAAGAACTTTTGATGGTATAAAAGGCATTTTACTTTCACCACTAATACATGGTGATTGGAAGCATTTGACCAATAATGCCGTGCCACTTTTTGTGCTGATTTCTACCTTAGCGTATTTTTACAGAAGTATTGCAAATGAAGTCTTTCTATGGTCTTGGCTCATGAGTGGTATATGGTTGTGGGCTATTGGTCGACCAAGCTTTCACATTGGAGCAAGTGGATTAGTTTATGCACTAGCATCTTTTTTATTTTTTAGTGGATTCATACGAAAACACACTCGCTTAATGGCTATTTCAATGTTTGTTGTTTTCTTATACGGAGGTATGATTTGGGGGGTCTTTCCTATACAAGATCACATATCTTGGGAAGGACATTTGTCAGGTGGATTTGCAGGTCTAATATTGGCATTCTGGTTTAAAGAAAATGGACCTCCAAAACAGATTTACCAATATGAAATTGACGAACTGCTAGAAGAAGCTGAAGAAGAGCAACAGTACCATTACGATTATAAGGAAAAAGAAAAGGACTGAGTAAACTCAGCCCTTTATGTAAATTTACTTAACGATTTTCAATGTATTAATCGTAAGCTTATTTTTATTAGTAGTCATTTTCACAAAATATATACCCTCTCTAAGGTGGTTTATATTTACTGTTCTAGAATGTGCTAGATTACGATAAACCTCTCGCGCTAAAGCGTTGATAATTGTTAATTATTTGATATCATCACGCATAATTTTAAGTAAGATGAGCTAGGGTTAGGATAAATCAATGGGGATTGAATGTTATAATTAGTAACAGCCACTGTAGTATCAGAGCCGCCACCATCACCACTATCACCACCGTCACCGCCACCGTTTCCGGAGGAAGTATCGATTTCAGCCTCTATTATGAAGTACAATGGATTTTCAATATTTAAATCCTTCCATTCTCCGGCACTTCCAGAGTTAGTCCCTTGCCAAAATTGAGTAGCTTCACCACTTTCACCTATCCACTCCCATTTTCCTTCTTCACCCATATCGCTACTACCTATCCAAAGGTAAGATGCTTGCCCACCATCTGGGGCAGATGTATTTGAGTTGGTAATGTTTGCATTTGGTATTTCAGCCCAAATGGCATCTTGTTCTTCTTGGTTATTCACTACTTCGTAGTCGAACAAGGCTTTTATCTAACTAAATATCGGGAAGTGCGCGAATGGGTCTCGCGGAATGAACAATCAGCCTCGCG
>PKDP01000042.1 GCA_002862585.1 Flavobacteriales bacterium
TAGAGAATTAGTACTTAACTTATCCAATGGACCAACATCTAACAACTTCTTAGAAAGTTATATAGAACTCGATCCCTTAATTATATCTCCTTCTGGAGAAACATGGGATCCATATTACAGATTTCAAGGTTATCAATTGTACCAGCTAAGTTCTGCTTCTGTTAGTGTAACAGATTTAGATAATCCTGATTTAGCTCGATTAGTTTTTCAATCGGATGTAAAAGATTCTGTAGAAAACCTTGTCAATTATAACTTTGATGTATCTATTGGTGCTAATGTGCCAACCTTAGAAGTGTCGGGTTCTGATTTAGGTATAATAAACTCTATTCAAATTACTGAAGACCAGTTTGCTACTGGAAATAAAGATTTAGTAAACAATCAAACCTATTACTTTATGGGAGTTGCATACGGTTACAACAATTATAAAGATTACGATCCGACGATTCCAGTACTTCTGGATGGTCAGCAAAGACCTTACAAAGCTGGTCGTAAGAATATTAAGGTATATTCAGCTATTCCGCATAAACCCTTTACTTCAATTATGAATGCTGAAGTTGGAGACGGTATTGAAGTAACTAAAGTTTTTGGAGCAGGTAATGGTGGTTTTGAATTACAGTTAACTGAAGAAACTGAAATTGAGATAATGAACTCTTCAAGTCATATTTCTGAAGAGCCAACTTTTCAAGCGAATCTCGGACCAGTTGATTTAAAAGTTATTGATCCTCGTTATTTAACCCAATCAGACTTTGTGTTAAAAATGTATGGTGAGGTATATAATGCTTCAGTTTCTGACCCTAGACACATAGTGTTAGATGAAGCTATTTCAAAATGGGAGTTGGTAAACCTTACTACTTCTGAAAGTTTTGTAGCTGATGCTAATATCAGCTTTGGTAACCAACAATTATTCTCAAACTTTGGATTTTCTGTGGAAATAGAACAAAAAAACCCTGCTGATTGGGATTACCAGAGCAATATAGCCAGTTATGAAGAGAACAATGGATTTATTTCCTCATCTATTGAATTTGCCAATGAATACAACCCTTGGTTAACGGGTGTTCGTGATGTTGACGAGGAGGACGGAGAAACCTCACTTACAAACACCTACCTATGGGGTAGAAACTGGATTCATGCTGGTTCTTATTCATCTGCTACTACCTACGTATTTAACGATATTGAAGGTGACCCTGATGGTATTTATGAAGATGTTGTTAATGGCACATGGGCACCATACCGATTGGTGTCTTACTATAAAGACGGGCCAGGATATAATAATGCAAATGATTTTAGCGGCACCTCTCACCCTCAATCTCAAACGGGTAATAGATTACGATCATTACAAAGTGTGAAGGTGGTTTACACAAGTGATAAATCTAAATGGTCTAGATGTGTAGTCTTAGAATCACAAGATGATCCTTTATATGCTGAAGGTGCTGCTGCTAAGTTAGACCTTAGAGCCGCCGAGTCTGTAGACAAAGAAGGTGCTACTGACGGAACAGGAACAGGAATGGGATGGTTCCCAGGATATGCCATTAATAAAGAAACTGGTGAGCGTTTGAACATTATGTTTGCTGAGGATTCTTGGTTATCATCTGATAACGGTAACGATATGAAGTGGAACCCTAGTTCAAGATTACAAACTCAAGTACCAACTTGGGCTAACGGAAGTTACTTCTTAGGAGGTAAACACTTCGTTTATGTTCATTCTTCTAAATACGATGCATGTGAGGCCGCACAAACAGCACTTACGACAAATGTAAACTCCAAGCGTCAGTTCTTCCAAGAAATGATGTGGGTATCTGTTCCTTTATTAAACGAAGGTTACGAATTATTGTCATCTGATGTATTTGTTAATATTGATGTTTCTAGAGAATATAGAGAAATGAACGATGTGGATGAAACTGAAAACACGGATAATATTACAATTACTACATCCGCTACTCAGTTAAAAGATTACTTGAGTAATTATGACCAATTGTATGCTTACGAAATTACATCGATTTCGGCCTCTGACTCTGTTAAGGTAAATGATGAATGGAGACAAGCCGGTTCACTTGGGGATATCTATTACGTGGATAAAGTAAGTGGTGGTACTCAATCTACTCCTGTAACAATGTCAGTGAGCTACAAAAAAGTAAACTATCCTAATTACCGTTTTTCAACTACTGGTATTGCTCCTTCAATTTTGACTGAGGAAAGTCAAGTAGATTCTGTAATGGATTTAATTAATGTAGTGCCAAATCCATATTATGCATACTCTACTTATGAGGGTGTAGAAAATGGAGGTCAGTTAGACTCAAGAGTAAGATTAACTAATCTACCAGAAGAATGTGTGATATCTATCTATAGTTTAGACGGTTCATTAGTTAAAAAACTTAATAAAGATAGTGAAGGCTCAGCAACAATTGATTGGGATTTGAAAAATCAAAAAGGTATTCCTATTTCAAGTGGGGCATACATTATCAATGTAAGTGTTCCTAGCTTAGGAAAAGAAAAGAATTTAAAATGGTTTGGTGTGTTACGTCCAATTGACCTAGACACCTTTTAATATTTATACTGTATGAAAATGATACAATCGCTTAAACATTTTGGGATTATACTATTTGCATGTTTTTTAACAACAGATTTATCCGCTGGTAACCCAGACCGTGTGGGTTCTGCTGGTGCAAGTCAGTTGTTAATTAATCCTTGGGCTAGGTCTTCTGGTTGGGGAGGTGCAAATATCGCTTCAGTAAGAGGATTAGAATCACTTTACGGCAACGTAGCGGGTTTAGCATTTACTGAAAAGACGGAGTTAATATTTTCCAGAACATCATGGTTAGCTGATATTCCAATTAACTCATTTGGTTTTTCTCAACGATTGAATGAAACTTCTGTATTAGCCTTAGGTATTACATCAATCTCTATTGCGGATATTGTTAGAACTACAGAATTATTACCAGATGGTGGATTAGGTACATATTCTATCTCTGCAACTAATATTAATCTTGCTTATTCTAAAGCATTCTCAAATAGTATCTTCGGAGGGTTTGTATTTAAATCTATTGTAGAAGGAACATCCGATGTTAGTGCAGGTGGGATTGCATTAGATGCTGGTATCCAATATATAACTGGTAATAGCGACCATATCAAATTTGGTATTGCTCTGAAAAATATAGGACCGACTATGGTATTTGATGGCGATGGTATATCTTTTAGAGGTAACGCTCCTGACAATGAGTACACAATGACTCTTGAGCACCGAACTGATGCTTTTGAATTGCCTTCATTATTAAACATTGGTTTAGCGTATGACTTACAGTTATTACCCGATAACCATAGATTAACAACAGCTGGTACATTTACCTCTAACTCATTTAAAAATGACCAATACAGAGTTGGATTGGAGTATTCTTACAAAGACCTAGTAATGATAAGAGGTGGTTACGTTTATGAAAATGAAATTGCTGATGGTAGTGTTGACTTAACAGGTCCAACAGCAGGTTTTACAGTTGAATTACCATTGTCTGGTGAAACAACATTTGGTATTGATTACTCAATGAGACCATCAGAACACTTTGGTTTATTAAACACCATAGGCGTTCGCATAGACCTATAAGTAAAATAAAATTTATAATTTAGTAAGAAGAGAAGGCCATAATGGTCTTCTCTTTTGACTTTTTTAATGCATAAAATTATGTCAGATATTGTATATTATACTGAAGAAGGATTAGAAAAACTTCGAAAAGAATTAGAACATTTAAAAACTACTGAAAGAAGTAGTATTGCTCGTCAAATCTCAGAAGCAAGAGACAAAGGTGACCTCTCTGAAAATGCAGAATATGATGCTGCAAAAGAAGCTCAAGGACTATTGGAAGCAAAAATTGCTAAAACGGAATCGGAATTTGCTAAAGCAAGAATTCTAGATGAATCCCAAATAGACACTTCAAAGGTGCTTATCATGTCAAAAGTGACTATTAAAAATGTAGTTAACTCTATGTCGATGACTTATGAAATCGTTCCAGAAAGTGAAGCCGATTTAAAGACTAAGAAGATTTCTATCAGTTCACCAATTGCTAAAGGCTTATTAGGTAAAGAAGTAGGCGATATTGCCGAAATTCAAGTGCCAAATGGTCTCATGAAGTTTGAAATAATTGATATTTCAAGATAGTGCCTACTATATTTTCTAAAATTATTAATGGAGAAATCCCAGCTTACAAAGTTGCCGAGAACGATAATTTTTTAGCCTTTTTGGATATATTTCCATTATCTAAAGGGCACACATTAGTTATTCCAAAAAATGAAACTGACTATATTTTTGATATGGAAAGCGAAGAATATGCTAATCTTTGGAAGTTTACTCACAAGATTGCAATAGCCCAAAAGAAAGTTATTGACTGCCAGCGCATAGGCGTTGCCGTAATAGGATTAGAAGTTGCTCATGCTCATATTCACCTAGTTCCCATTAATGGTGTTGAGGATATTAATTTTTCAAGAGAAAAATTATCATTTACTAAAGAAGAATTTGAGGAAGTAGCCCAATTAATTTCTACAAGTGTATTACTTTAAACGTCCTGGGTTGTTTTTAAGAAATGAAGACCAATTGGAATAAGACTTTCCCTGACTAACTTTGTCATTTTGAAAGTAATGGCATACTGCCGCTGCTAAGCCATCTGACGCATCCAAGTGTTTTGGCATTTCTTTGATTTTAAGAAGACTTTTAAGCATAGCAGCAACTTGCTCTTTAGATGCTGTTCCTTTTCCAGTAATGGACATTTTTATCTTTTTAGGGGCGTATTCATAAATAGGGATGTTTCTGTACAGACCTGACGCCATAGCTACACCTTGTGCTCGGCCTAATTTTAACATTGATTGGACATTCTTACCAAAGAATGGAGCTTCCAGTGCCATTTCATCAGCATTATATTCGTCAATCAACGCTAAAGTGCGTTCAAATATTCGCTTTAATTTATCAGCATGACTTCCTAATTTTGATAAATGCAATACGCCCATAGACAGCATTTCCATTTGATTGCCTTTGATATGAATAAGTCCATATCCCATTATTGTTGTGCCTGGGTCAATACCTAAAATTATTCGGTCAGTTTTATTTTTCAATTTCGTAATATTGTTGAATATGCAAAGTAGCAAAAAAATCAGTGTATTAATTAAATTGTTGATTGTTGGTTTAGCCTTTTGGTTTTTATATCAAAAGGTGTTTGCTAACGAGAGTTTTTTGGAAATTAAGAAGCAGTTTATTTATATACTTAATAAAGACAGCTACACCGATTTAATTTTTGTCATACTATTAATGCCCTTGAATTGGTCAATAGATGCATTAAAATGGCAGTTTTTGATTGTTAAGCTAGAAAAAGTAAGCTTTTGGTTGTCTTTAAAAGCTGTTTTTTTGGGAATTACTGTTTCTATCTTTACACCTAATAGAATAGGGGAGTTTGGTGGTAGAGTATTTTGTTTACAATATGCCGACCGAATAAAGGCTGTATTGGTAACTGTTTTTGGCAACCTTTCTCAGCTTGTAGCTACAGTTATTTTTGGGCTATTAGCTTTATGGTACTTCACATTACATTTCTCGATACCAGTATTTGCTGATTTCTTTGATAATTCTATACTAGTATTTGGGATTTGTTTACTACTTATTTCTTCCTTACTTTATGTTTTATTCAACATTTCAAAATTGTCTGTGGTATTATCAAAATGGAAATTCTTGAAAAAATATGAAGACTACTGGTCTGTATTTTCTAAATATTCCTTTTCAGAAATACTTATTGTTTTACTAGCCAGTATATCTCGCTATTTGGTATATTCCTTTCAATTTTATTTACTTATTAGATTTGTGAACATAGATGTAACATTTATTGAATCCTTAACAATGAGTGCCTTAACCTTTTTGAGTATGTCTGTAATACCAACAATCGCCTTAACTGAAATAGGTGTAAGGGGTTCTGTAGCCATCTATTTCTTTGGTTTTCTTTCTGAAAATGTGATAGGTATTATGACTGCTGCTTTTACTCTGTGGATAATAAATTTAGTTATTCCGGCTCTTATAGGAACCTTGTTCGTTTATCAGCTTAAATTCTTTCGCAAATGATTGCTATGTATAGTATGCTCCTTCTATTGTATTTATTACAAATTAAATCCTATTCAAAAGGATGGTCAACTCTGCCTTCAGTTGCTCTAACCAAAGAACTTGAGCTAAGCGTTTTAGTCGCCTTTAGAAATGAAGAAAAGCATTTGCCTTTATTGCTCTCAGATTTAGAAAATCAAAACTACCCATTATCTAAAGTGCAGTTTATTTTTATTGACGACTCATCTGATGATAATTCTTTTGAAATAATAAAGACTTCCTCTCTAAAAATAGACTTGATAAGCTCAGAAGGAAATGGTAAAAAAGCAGCCATTGAACGTGGTGTTGCTAAAGCTAAATACGATATTATTTTAACTACAGATGCCGATTGTAGGCTTACTGAAGATTGGATTACTTTAATGGTATCGCCTTTCACTGAAAAAGATATTCAATTGGTTTCAGGTCCTGTTGCTTATCATGGCTTAGACAATGACTTTAAGAAAGTTCAAGCTCTTGAATTCATGAGTCTAATTGGCTCTGGTGCAGGAGCGATAGGTATTCAAAAGGCGTTTATGTGTAATGGAGCAAATATGGCGTTTCGCACTTCTATCTTTTCAAATACAGAAAAGGAAATTGCATCTGGTGATGATGTCTTTTTATTACACCATGTGAAGAAAAATAAGGGTAAGATTTCCTTTGCTAAAAACCAACAGGCCATCGTGTCAACCGAGCCCAAGCCCACACTTTCTGGATTTTTAAATCAGAGAAAAAGATGGGCATCTAAAACTTCAGCTTATAAAGATGCTTCTGCCCAGTGGGTATCTCTTTTGATATTTTTAGTTAACCTATCATTTATAGCTTTATTTATCAATGAACAACTATTTGTATTAACAGTATTCTACCTTATTAAATCTATAGTTGACTTTATGTTTTTAAGAAAGTTATGTCGATTTTTTGAATACGATATACCTTTTCATGTGTTTTGTATTCTTGAAATAATATATCCTTTTTATATTGTTTGGGTAGCTATTTCATCACAAATTGGACATTATAGTTGGAAGGGGAGGAGATATAAAAAATGAATAGTTTATCACATATAGCTTGGCGAAAATTCAAGAAAAATAGTCTTGGAGTTTTTGGTCTTATCATTATCACTATTGCAGTAGTAATAAGTTTTTTAGGCTATGTTATTTTTCCAGATTCTACACCATATTCGAATCAGATGCATTTAGAATTATCCAAAAAAGAACCTTGTTTTACTACATTTTTTATTCTAGTGCCAAAAGAGAGTGTGTCTGAGGTTAATTTGTTTGAAAAAATGCTTTTTGGACAAGAGTCGCAGTTTGAAGAAATTCCTATTTCAACATATAGAGAAGATAATGGGTTATTGTGGTATACGCCATTTGACAGTCAGTATGAGCAGAAGTTTAGCGATAGTAATTATTTAATTTCTGAACGCACTTATATTTTAGGAACGGATTCCTTTGGAAGAGACTTGTTAAGCCGGATTTTGTGTGGAACAAGAGTGTCTCTATCAGTAGGTTTTATTTCGGTTTTCATTTCTCTTTTGATTGGTATATCCTTAGGAGCTATTGCTGGATATTATAGAGGTAGAGTAGATGATGCCATAATGTGGCTTGTAAATGTGGTATGGTCTATTCCTACTTTGCTTATGGTTATTGCTGTATCCTTAGCTTTAGGTAAAGGCTTTTGGCAAGTGTTTGTTGCTGTAGGTCTTACTATGTGGGTAGAGGTTGCTAGAATTGTTCGCGGTGAAGTGTTAAGCGTTAGGGAAAATGAATATGTAGAGGCAGCTAAAACCTTAGGCTTTAGTCACTTTCGTATTCTTTTCAAGCATATTTTACCAAATGTAATGGGTGCAGTGATTGTAATTTCTGCCGCTAATTTTGCGTCTGCAATCCTTATTGAGGCTGGCTTGAGTTTCTTAGGAATTGGTGCTCAGCCTCCTATGCCTTCTTGGGGGACAATGATTAAAGACCACTACGCTTTCATAGTAATGGGTAAATCTTATTTAGCCATATTCCCAGGAATAGCGATTATGTTGCTCGTCTTATCTTTTGTTTTACTCGGTAATGCTTTGCGAGACGCCTTAGATGTACGCTCTTAGAAAATTAATAGTGCAGTAATAAAAATCACAATTCCCGCTAACATTAGAAGTAAGCTGTAAGGTAATATTTCTTTAGCCTTAAGTCCTGTAATTCCCAATAGAGGTAATGCCCAGAAGGGTTGCAGCATATTTGTAATTTGATCGCCATAGGCAAGAGCCATCACAGATTTCCAATATGGCACATTGAGTTGACTTGCCGCTTCAATAATGATTGGCCCTTGTACGCCCCACTGTCCACCACCACTTGGTACAAAAACATTTACAATTCCGGCACTAAAGAAGGTGAAAATCGGGAAGGTGGTTGAGTTTGAGATACTCACGAAAAAATCAGAAAATACACTTACCAATCCAGAACTATTCATGAGCCCCATGATTCCAAAATACAGAGGGAACTGAATTAGTATACCGCTTGCACTTCCAATAGCTTGATTTATGCCTTTCAGAAAACTGCTGAAACTAGCGTGTAAGCTAATTCCTAAACCCAATAAGAAAAGGTTAATGAAATTTGGTGTGATAAAACTTAGTGATAACTCTTCTGGTAATAGAATTGCTTTGTAAAAGCAATAGAATAAA
>PKDP01000053.1 GCA_002862585.1 Flavobacteriales bacterium
TGGACTTAAAGAGGAGGTAAATAAACAAGTTTTACCACTTAAAAATAAAGCCGAAGAATTGATTTCATCTATTGATTCTGTAATGACAGTAATAACTACTGTTTTAGATAAAGATGCTAGAGAAAGTCTTTCGGGAAGTTTAAGGAGTCTGAATAGAACGTTTAGCACAATGGAACTCGCAATGGTTAAACTTGATAGTGTAATTTATAAAAATGATGCTAGAGTTTCTAATATCCTTCTTAATGTGGAGTCGATAACAACAAACCTTCACAACAACAATGAGCAAATAACGAATGTTCTTAGAAATTTTGAGTCAATTTCAGATTCTCTTGCAAAATCTAATTTTAAAAGTACAATTAAGAATCTAGATAGTTCCTTGTCAGAATTTGATAAAATTTTACAGAAAATAGATAAAGGAGAAGGAACAATAGGTCTACTTCTTAATGATAAAGAAATGTATAAAAACCTTACAAGTGCTTCGAAACAGTTGGATTTACTAATTGAGGATATGAAAAGATACCCAAAACGTTATGTTACATTTTCTTTATTGGGTGGTAGAAGAACTACATTTGAAATTTCAAAGGACTCTGTTAAATAAGCTAGGATGATTCAGCAAATCGTATTTTTAGTTTTACTTATTGGCTTTAGTGCATTATTTACAGTTAATATTCGACAAATAAAAAAGAATATTAATCTAGGGAAAGACGTTGATAGATCATCAAATTCTAAAGCACGTTGGAAGGAAATGATAAGAGTTGCTTTAGGTCAGTCCAAGATGGTTCATAGACCAATTGCAGGTTTTCTTCATATTTTAATTTATGTGGGATTTGTAATCATAAATATTGAGGTAATTGAGATAATTATTGATGGAGTTTTTGGTACTCATAGAGTATTATCATTTTTAGGTCCAGTTTACGGGTTTTTAATCGGTTCATTTGAAATATTAGCCGCATTAGTACTGATTTCTTGCGTTTTCTTTCTAACGAGAAGAAATATTATGCGTATTCCTCGTTTCTGGAGTAAAGAAATGAAAGGATGGCCAAAAACAGATGCAAATCTTATACTCTTATTTGAAATTGTTTTGATGTTTGCCTTTTTATTGATGAATGCCAGTGATTCACTTTTGGTTGCTATGAATTCATCATACTATACTGTTGAATTTTCAACCCCAATTAGTCAATATTTTATTCCTTTAATAGGTCATTTATCAGAAGTAAATTTAATTTTAATTGAACGAGCCAGTTGGTGGTTTCACATCATAGGTATTCTAGCTTTTTTAAATTACTTAGTAGTCTCAAAGCATCTGCATATAATTTTAGCTTTCCCAAATACTTATTATTCAAACCTAGAATCAAAAGGAAAGTTTGCAAATATGGATTCCGTTACCAATGAGGTGAAGAAAATGCTAGACCCCAATATTGACCCTTTTGCTATAACAGATGATACCACACCAGAACGATTTGGAGCAAAAGACGTTAAAGATTTAAGTTGGATTCAATTAATGAACGCTTACAGTTGTACTGAATGTGGAAGGTGTACATCTGAGTGTCCAGCTAATCAAACTGGTAAAATACTATCTCCAAGAAAAGTAATGATGGATGTGAGAGATAGAGTAGAAGTTGTAGGAAAAGGAATTAAAAAAGAAGGTGAAGGATTTGATGATGGTAAATCATTATTAGATTCTATTTCCATAGAAGAATTATGGGCTTGTACATCTTGTAACGCATGTACTGAAGCCTGTCCAATCAATATTGACCCATTGTCCATAATTGTGGATTTAAGAAGGTATTTAGTGATGGAAGAATCTGCAGCACCAATGGAACTTAATAATATTTTTAACAACATAGAGAATAACGGCGCTCCATGGCAATTCTCTATGTCGGACAGATTAAATTGGAAAGATGAGTAACAAAGTTGATTTAGAAGAGAAGATTGTTGATGGGCAATACATTAGTCCTGTTTTACCAGAAAATGTTAAGAATTATTTGATTGATATTGACGGAACTATTTGTGATGATATTCCAAACGAAGAACCTGAACGTATGGCAACTGCTGGACTTTACCCAGATGCTTTAGAAACATTAAATAAATGGTATGTAGAAGGACACATTATTACCTTTTTCACCTCAAGAGTGGAAGAGCATAGAGATGTTACTGAAAAGTGGCTGAATGAAAATGGCTTTAAATACCATGGATTACTAATGGGTAAACCTAGAGGAGGAAATTATCACTGGATTGATAATCACTTAGTACGTGCTACACGTTTTGATGGAAAATTTACAGACCTAATTGAGAAAAAAGTAACCATTCAAGTATTTGAAAAATAAGATATGAGTCAATTAATAGTACCAACAATGGCTGAACTAATGGCCAAAGGAGAAAAGGCAGATGTTCTTTTTTGGGTAGGTTGTGCTGGAAGTTTTGATGATAGAGCAAAAAAAATTACCAAAGCATTCGTGAAACTATTAAACAAAGCAAATGTAAAATTTGCTGTTCTAGGAACTGAGGAAAGTTGTAGTGGTGACCCTGCTAGACGCTCAGGAAATGAGTTCCTTTTTCAAATGCAAGCCATGAGTAATATTGAGGTAATGAATGCTTATGAAGTACAAAAAGTGGTTACCGCTTGTCCGCATTGTTTCAATACTTTAAAAAATGAATATCCAGAGCTAGGGGGTAAATATGAAGTTGTTCATCACACACAATTACTCAAAGAATTATTAGATGATGGTAAACTTACCATTGAAGGAGGCTCTTTCAGTGGCAAAAAAATCACTTTTCATGACCCTTGCTACTTAGGGCGTGCAAATGATGTTTATGAAGCACCAAGAGAGTTAATTCAAAAATTAGATGCTGAATTAGTTGAGATGAAGCGTTGTAAGGCAAAAGGTTTGTGTTGCGGAGCAGGAGGAGCTCAGATGTTCAAAGAACCAGAAAAAGGTAATAAAGACATCAATATAGAACGTACTGAAGATGCTTTAGAAGTAAAACCTAATTTTATTGCTACTGGATGTCCTTTTTGTAATACTATGATGACTGATGGAGTAAAGAATAAAGAAAAGGAAGAAGATATTCAAGTTTTAGATATTGCTGAAATGATAGCTCAAGCACAAAATTTATAAGATGTTTATACCTTACTCAGAAGTCGATAAAAACGCTAGAATTTGGATATATCAGTCAGAAAGAAAATTAAATTCTGATGAACTTGATGATATTAAAATTCAACTCACAGATTTATGTGAAAAGTGGAAAGCCCATGGGGACCCTTTAGCCTGTTCCTTTCAGCTTTACGATTGGTTTATTTGTTTGTTTGTTGATGAGAGTAAATTTAACGCTAGTGGATGCTCCATTGACAGTTCTGTAGCTGTGATTAAGTCCATTGCTAATCAATATAATATCGATTTCTTCAATAGACTAAACATTGCATTTTTAGAGGGAAAAGAAACCAAAGTACTTCCACTAAACGATTTTAAAAGGTGTGTTTCATCAGAAATGATGGTTTATAATAATTTAGTTAAAACAAAGGGTGAGTTCGAGGAAAACTGGAAAGCATCTATAAAAGATACTTGGCTATCTAAATACTTAGAGAATTAATCATTCCAAATATCCTCTTTGGCAGAAATTCGCTCCTTAAAACGTTCATTAAAGCCTTCTAGTCTTTTCCATTCATTTGGCAATTCATCGATCGGGAATATAATAGAATTAGGCAATGTCTGAAATGATATTCTATTGATATTTTTATCACTAATTCCAATATTCATTTGGCTACAACTTATGGTATTGATACCAGTTATTTTGTCATTTTCATCTTTTATGACATAAACTGTCTGTCCATTACCTTTCACAATAATTTTTTGAAGCTCATTACGCTTAAAGTAACCAGTCATATCTTTACCTTTTATCTGGTTATAAAGTCCTAGACTATCCTTGGAAATTATAAAGGCGTTTTTTTGCATTTCAAGTAGTTCAATGTTATTGTCTTTCAAGCGTAATATAATTTGATCACTTGTTAACTGATATTCATCAGACCATAATATTGGAGACTCAAACAACTGAATAGTTGAATCTCTCATAAAATAGATTAACTCTTGAGATTTTCCTTGTAAATTTTCACTATAAAAATTAGCCATTGTAAAGGCTTTAATCTGTTGATATTTCAAACTATCAAGATTTGCTACAATAGTATCAGAATGAAGAAATAAAGTATCTTCTTCAAAGTCTGCCACGAGTAGGGGAGAATCGGTTATAATGGAGCTGTCTAGCTTTTCAAAATATTCTGCTTTATTTCCATAAATAGAATAATCATTTGTTGTGTCTTGTATTTGAATATTATTGATTGCCAATCCATAGCCATTTTTTCTATCATAGTACAAGCTATCACCAGATAACTTTTGATTATCACTCCACAAGTAGGCATTATGATTAAATTGTGATTTATCTGTAAGAGTGTTGTACCAACCGTTTTCGCAGTAAATTAGGTTATCATCGGAGGTTATTGTTGTTGGCCCAAAGAAATAAGCTATTTCACTTTCAGTATTAAAGTGAAGTGTATCGCAAACAATAAGATAATTAGGATTAGTTAGGCTTACATTATCTTTAAAGATTAAAAATTTACTTTCTGAAATATAGTCACCTTTATCACTTATTAAAACATTCTCTCGGCTAGTTATTCGTGCAGGAGTATAATATGAAGCCACATTTGTTTCTAAGAAATAATGAATTTCATCGGTGAGTAGTTTCATTGTTTTATCTTTTAAAACAATATCATATTTAACGATTGCCTTTTGTTCTTGTCCGTTATAATTAAGCTTATTGCCGTATAAGTGCATTGTATCTCCCTGATTGATATGGATATTGTTAAAAGCTTCAAAACGATTCTCTTTAAAATAATACCAAGCACTATCACAGTTCATAATAGCGCCATTATGGTTGAAAATTACGTTACCGACTAATCGGCGAATATCAGGGTATTTTTGTTGATCAAAAAAGGTGTAGTCGGCATTAATTATTTCAAGCTGAGTTTTTTCTTGAGCATATATAACATTTACAAAACATAGCAGAAATGTTATATTTCTTAAAAAAGCCAAATTATTACCTGTTTAGTGTTTGGGTTCTATCAGGACCAACAGATACAATAACAATTGGAGTTTCTAATTCATTCTCTAGAAAATCGATATAATTATGAAGTGCTTTTGGAGCATCTGATAAACTGCTAAGACCAGTCAAGTCTTCTGTCCATGCAGGGATTTCTTTAAAAACAGGTGTGATAGTATCCTCTGAAGCATCAAATGGTAGATAATCAATTAATTCACCATTGTATTCGTAGTGAGTACAAACTTTAATTGATTTTAGATTACTAAGTACGTCAGCCTTCATCATCATCAGTTTAGTAACGCCATTAATAGCAATTGCGTATTTCAAAGCGGGTAAATCAATCCAACCACATCTTCTTTTTCTACCTGTTGTAGCACCAAACTCATTACCAACTTTACCAATGAATTCACCTACTTCATCAAATAATTCAGTGGGGAAGGGTCCACTACCAACTCTAGTACAATAGGCTTTAAATATCCCAAATACATCATTGATTTTATTTGGCGCAATACCTAATCCAGTACATGCACCTGCAGAAATTGTATTTGAAGAAGTTACAAAAGGGTAAGAACCAAAATCAATATCAAGCAGAGTTCCTTGTGCACCTTCAGCTAAAATTTTCTTTCCGTTCTTTTGTGCTTGAAATAAATAGTGTTCGCTATCTATGTGTTGAAAGGTTTTTAGAGTTTCAATACCTTCAAACCATTTTTTTTCTAATTCACTTAAATTGAAATCCATAAAGTCATTATTTAGCAAACGACTATGTTTTTCAACGAGCTTATCATAGCTATCTTTAAAGTCAGCTGAAGAAATATCACCTACTCTTAGTCCATTTCTTCCTGTTTTATCCATGTAAGTTGGTCCAATACCTTTTAGTGTAGAACCAATTTTACTTTTACCTTTTGCTTTTTCAGATGATGCATCTAATATTTTATGAGTGGGTAAAATGAGGTGTGCTTTTTTGGAAATAAGCAATTTTGATACTAAATCGATATTCATCTTATTTAGTGCGTCAATTTCTTTTTTAAAGATTATTGGGTCTATAACCACACCATTTCCAACGATATTGATGGCATTTTCTCTAAAGATTCCAGAAGGTATAGTGTGCAAAACATGTTTTATACCGTCAAATTCAAGCGTATGACCAGCATTTGGACCACCCTGAAAACGTGCAATAATATCGTAGTCGTTTGTTAATACATCTACAATTTTCCCTTTTCCTTCATCGCCCCATTGAAGGCCTAACAATACATCTACGGACATTTATTTTATTTTTTTGATTGACATTTTTCGCAAATACCATAAAGGTTGAGAGAATGGTTATTCACTTCAAATTTTAACAATTCTTGAACAGTATTTTTAATATTCTGAATTCTTGGATCACAAAATTCAGTAACAGAGTTACAACTAGAACAAATCACATGGTCATGCTGACCACTTATTAATGATTTTTCATATTGAGATTGATTTTTTCCAAATTGATGTTTTCTAACCAATTTACAATCCATTAAAAGCTCGATAGTATTGTAAAGCGTAGCTCTACTTACTCTGTACTTTTTATTTTTCATCTTGATGTAGAGGGTTTCTATATCAAAGTGTCCTTTATGGTCGTAAATTTCTTGCAGTATAGCAAAGCGTTCTGGAGTTTTACGTTGACCGTTTTTCTCAAGATATTGAGTGAAAATTTCTAGAACTGAAGATGTCGATACTGCTTTAGACATTTTGTGCTAATGTTATGCGTAAAAATAGTTTTTTTTTGAGAAGAAAGATTAGTAATTTATTAACAGTTTTTAAAGCCGAACTACCGACTCTACTCCTTCAACATTATCTAATTTGTTAATAAGATTTTCTAAATGCACTTTATTGATAACCAATACAGAGATTCGACCATCAAAAACACCATCGTTTGATACAATATTAATTGATGAAATATTTACATTCATTTCGTTTGAAATGAGCTTAGTAATTTTGCTTACTAGTCCTATTTGGTCATATCCACTAATTCTCAATACTGACGAATATTCAAGATTTTCGACTGTTGCCCATTTAGCAGGTATTATCCTGTAAGCATATCTAGATTGTAATTGAATAGCATTAGGACAGTTTACATTGTGGACTTTTATACCATCGTTTATTGTAGTAAAACCAAATATTTCATCTCCTTGAATTGAAGAACAGCATTTAGCAAGTTTATAGTCTAATACTTGTTGGTCATCACCAAATATAACAGTTGGTTTGTTTGTTGGTGCTTTAACTTTTTCAGTAGTCGTACTATTTTCTTTATTATATATTTTTCTTTTAAGTAATCCATACCACCCTTGATTTTTAGTGTTTACATAAGAGCGTATATGTTTGTTATTCAATGCGCCAACACCAAACATGTAATACATATCAAGACTATTTTTAAGATTGAAATATTTCAACATTTCATTCTCAGTATTATGGTCTAGTGTAACTTTAATATGTCGAAGTTTACGCTTTAGTATTTCTTTACCTTCAGAAGCAATTATCTTTTTTTCTTCTTTTAGAGCATTTTTAATTTTAGACTTTGCTCTTGACGTTTTAACAAACGACAGCCAGTCTTCTTTGGGGCTTTGTTTATTAGAAGTAATAATTTCCACTTGGTCACCACTTTTAAGTGAGTGTGAGAAGGGGACAAGCTTGCCGTTTACTTTTGCGCCTAAACACCTACTACCCACTTCTGTGTGAATTTCATAAGCAAAGTCTATAGGGGTAGCATTTTTAGGTAATGTTTTAAGGTCGCCATTAGGTGTAAAAATGAATATTTCTTCCGAAAATAAATTCATTTTAAAGTCATCTACAAAATCAATGGCATTTGCATTAGGGCTTTCTAGTAATTCTCTAATACGATTTATCCAATTATCGAGATTTGATTCCTTTGAACTATTCTTATACTTCCAGTGAGCGGCAAAGCCTTTTTCGGCAATATCGTCCATTCGTTCAGTACGAATTTGTACTTCTACCCATTTTCCATTTGGTCCCATTACAGTTGTGTGTAATGATTCATATCCATTAGCCTTAGGTGTTGATATCCAATCTCTTAGACGATCAGGATTAGGTTTATAAAAATCTGTAACTATTGAATAAATTCTCCAGCAATCGGCTTTCTCATTTTCTTTTGTAGATTTTACAATAATCCTGATGGCAAATTTGTCAAATACTTCTTCGAATTCAACCCCTTGCTTTATCATCTTACTTCGAATAGAAAAGATGGATTTAGGTCGACCTTTTATACTGTAATTAAAACTTTGATTATTCAGTTCCTCCTTAATAGGTTGAACAAACTTATTAATGTATCTCACTCTAGCGGCTTTACTCTGAGCTAGTTTTTCAGATATTGCCTTATAGATTTCTGATTTGGTGTATTTAAGCCCTAAATCTTCAAGTTCAGTTTTTATGGCATAAAGCCCTAATCTATGTGCAAGAGGAGCGTATAAGTATAGTGTTTCCGAAGCAATTTTTAATTGTTTATGCTTAGGCATTGAAGCTAGTG